>NZ_SMJY01000077.1:0-24740 GCF_004348355.1 Micromonospora sp. KC721
CGGGTGAGCTGAGCAAGCTGCCCGCCGCCGTGCAGGCGCCGCTGACCGCGCTGGAGGTGGAGGTCTCCGACGCCGCCCGCGTCGACGGTGATTTGCTGGTGGTGGACGGTCCGCTGCGGGCCCGCCGGCAACTGCCGCGCACCCTCGGGTACATCAAGACCCAGCACAGTCAGTACCTCGACGCCCGGCTGACCTCGGTGGTGACCGGACTGCGTCCGGGTGAGCGGTCGCCGGTGTTCCGGCTGGGCACGGCTTGGGGTGGCTGGTCCTGGTACCTCCGCCTCCCGGTGTCGCCAGGGGCGCCGTGGGCCGGCATCGTCCGGTTGGAGTGCTCGGCCGAGCTGCCGCCGGAGGAGGCGGTCGGGCTGGCCGACCTGTCGCTGGTCACCCTGCCCCGGTTCGCCTCGTCGCCGTACAAGGACCCGCGGGCGCCGCAGAACCTGGTGCCGATCGCGGGGTTGGAGCGGCGGCTGCGCGCGCTGCTGGGCGACGCCCGGCTGCTGCACCGGGCGCTGAGCATGGCGACCCGCGTCCGCGGGCCGCACCGCTGATGGGCCGCCGTCGCGGCGACGACCGGGTCGTCGCGCCGGTCGACACCGGCCGGGCCGAGCTGGTGCCGGACCGGGACCGTCCCGGCTCGTGGACGTTGCTGCTGGACGGCGCGCCGCAGTCGCACGTGGACCTGACCGACCCGACCCACCTGGAGTTCGAGTACGTCCGCCGGTTCGGCGCGGCGCTGGACCTGCTCGCCTCACCCGGCACCCCGCTGCGGGTGCTGCACCTGGGTGGTGGCGCGTTGACCCTGCCCCGGTACGTGCAGGCCACCCGCCCCGGTTCGGTTCAGCGGGTGTCCGAGGTGGACGGCGCGCTGGTCGAACTGGTCCGCCAGGTGCTGCCCTGGCCCGCCGATCCCCGGCTGCGGGTACGGGTCGCCGACGCCCGCGCCACCCTCACCGCCAGCCGGGACGGCGCGTACGACGTGGTGGTCGCCGACGTGTTCGCCGGTGCCCGCACCCCCGCCCACCTGACCAGCGTCGAGTACGCCGCCGAGGTGGCCCGGGTGCTGGCCCCGTCGGGCTGGTACCTGGCGAACCTCGCCGACGGTCCGCCGCTGCGGCACGCCCGCGCCCAGGTCGCCACGGTGCGCACGGTGCTGCCGCAGGCCTGCCTGGTGGGTGACGCGGCGGTGTTGCGCGGGCGGCGTTACGGCAACCTGGTGCTGGTGGCCGGCCGGATGCCGCCGCCGGTGCCGGAGTTGACGCGGCGGGCCGCCGGGGACTGGTTCCCCGGCCGGGTGCTGGCCGGCCCGGAACTGGAGCGGTTCACCGGCGGGGCCGCGGTCGTCCACGACGCCACCGCCACCGACTCCACGCCACCGCCGCCGGGAATTTTTTCGGTACCTCGTTGATCCGCCGGCTGCTGTGGCCCGTATCTTGGGTCGGCCCTCCCCGTGGGCCCGCTGATGTCACAGGACAGCAGGAGGTCTGCATGAGTGCGGTCGCGGTCGGTCTGCACGGCCAGATGGCCAGGCCGGGGTGGATGTTCGCCCAGGCCCAGCCCCAGTCCCGTGCCTCACGGTCGACCCGAGGGGTCGACGCCGGCCCCACCGGCCGCCAGCACGGTCCGGTAACGCCACGACCGGCCCCCGGGAGGCACCAGGCGGTGTCCCCTGAGGCCAGTCACTCCGACCAGCTCATCCGGTTGTTGTACGCCGAACACGCCGGGCCGCTGCTGATGTTCGTGATGCGGTTGACCGGCGGTGACCGGCAACGCGCCGAGGACATCGTGCAGGAGACGCTGCTGCGGGCCTGGCGCAACGCGCACCGGCTGGGCGCCCAGGGCCAGGGCTCGCTGCGCCCCTGGCTGGTGACGGTGGCCCGGCGGATCGCGATCGACGAGCACCGCAGTGAGCAGGCCCGGCCGGCCGAGACGTACGACCGCGACCTGACCGCGTTCGCCGAGGCGGACAGCACCGACCGGGTGCTACGCACGATGACGGTGGCGGACGCCCTGCGTACGCTGAGCCAGTCGCACCGGGAGATCCTGGTGGCGACGTACTTCCGGGGCCGGACGGTGCCGGAGGCCGCGGAGGAGCTGGGTCTGCCGCTCGGCACCGCCAAGTCGCGGGTCTACTACGCGCTGCGCGCACTGCGCACGGCCCTGCAGGAGAGGGGGGTGACGGAATGAGCCGGGCTGACCACATGGACGTCGCCGCGTACGCGCTCGGCGTACTGGACCCGCAGGACACCGAACGGTTCGAGGAGCACCTCGCGACCTGCTGGGCCTGCGCCGCCGAACTGGAGACCATGGTGCCCGTGGTGGGCCTGCTCTCCGACATCGACGGCGAGACGATGATGGCGATGGAGCACACCGCGACGGATCCGGCGCTGCTGGACCGTACCCTGGTCGCGGTGCGGACCCACCGGCGGCGCGCGCGGATGCGTCAGGTGCTGTCGATGGCCGCCGCGGTGGTGGCGGTCGGGGCGCTCAGCGGCATCGGCGTGAGCGTTCTCGACGGCGACAGGGGCAAAGAGGTGGTCGCCGGCCCGTCGCAGTCCACGCCCTCGGTGCCCGGGCCGCAGAGCCCGCAGCCGACCCGTTCCGCCCCCGGTCCCGGGGTGGGTGGGCCCAACGACATTCCGGGCGAGCAGTACGACGCGGTCGACAGCGGCACCGGCGTACGGGCCACGATGTGGCTGGCCAACAAGGAGTACGGCACCTGGATCGGGTTCAACCTGACCAAGCTGCCCGGTCCGCGTACCTGCCGGCTGGTGGTGATCCGCAAGAACGACACCAGCGAGGTGATCTCCACCTGGGCGGTGCCGGGCACCGGGTACGGCACGAACACCAATCCGCAGGACCTGCAGTTGGAGGCATCCACCGCGGCGGCGAAGAACGACATCGCGAAGTTGCAGGTGCAGTCGGTGGACGCGAACGGGGTGGCGAGTCCGCTGGTGACCGTCGTTCCCTGACGTCCGCCCGTAGGAAACGGCGTCGACCGCCCCGGTCGACGCCGTTTCGGCGTTTCGCGGCTCGGAGCGCTGGTTGTGGCGGTACACGCACGGACGCCCAGATCGGTTCAACGACTTTTTGTGAAATGGCTCACTGCCATTCGTTCAACCTTGACACCGACCCCTCCGTACTACTCGGTGAACTGCCAAGAATGAGGAGGGCACGTGGCACAGATGAAGCGATCCGTCATCGTCGCGAGCGCGATGGTCGCACTTACGGCCTGCGCTCCGGCGGGCTACGAAGGGGCGAACACCGGCGCCGCCGAGCCGGTCGCCGTCGCCGCGGCCGAGCCCACCGCAGCGGTCGAGCCGGCAGCCTCCGCCGTGCCCGAGGCGTCCAGCGTCCCGGGGGTGTCCGCCTCGCCCGGCGCACCCGGTGAACAGCCTCCGCTCCCCGCGGACGTACAGCTGACCGACACGCTCGTCGGCAAGAGCGTGGCCCGAATGGGCAAGGTCGTCACCGACCAGGACGGCTACATCCTCTACCGGTTCGACAAGGACTCCGACAACCCGCCGTCGTCGAACTGCGTCGACAAGTGCGCCGCGGTGTGGCCGCCCGCGCTGACCGACGGCAACCCGCAGCTGGAGGGCGTCTCCGACGACAAGGTCGGGACCGTCACCCGTCAGGACGGCACCCGCCAGATCACCATCGGCGGCTGGCCGGTCTACAAGTACATCGGTGACAAGAAGCCCGGCCAGTGGAAGGGCCAGGGCGTCGGTGGCAGCTGGTTCGTGATCCAGCCGAACGGCAAGAAGAACCTCGAGTGCATGCCGACCGGCACCCCGAAGGCGGTCGAGCCGCCGGCCGGCAGCTACTGACCGACCGCCTATCAAGACGCGGTGGCCGGCCGCAGCCGGGGAGGGCGTGGCCGGCCACCGTCACAGATCCGGAACGTCGGCGTACCGGCAGCGCCGGACGGCCCGGTCGTGGCGCCGGCCCATCGGGGCCGGCGCCACGGTTTCTCTCCGCCGCAGCCCTCCCCCACGGTTCCCCGGGGAGCGGACACGGGTGGCGTGCGTGCCGACGCCAGCAGGCGCGCCGTCGAGGTCCCCCAACCCCGCACCCACGGCCGCCACGCGGCCGGTCCGCCCCTCGGGATGGAGACACCGCCGACGCGCAGGGCGTCGGCGGTGTCGTCCTGTCCGGGTGTCATCCGTCCCGCACGCCCGCCGTGGCAGGGTGTGCGGATGACCTCGACCGAACCCACCGCCCGCCGGGTGCTGCGTGCACCGGCGGAGCATCGGCTGGCAGCCACCGTCCGGGCACTCACCTTCAGCCCGTACGACCCCTGCGCGCGGATCGTCTCGGGCGTCTTCTGGTACGCCAGCCGCACCCCCGCCGGCCCGGCCACCCTGACGCTGCGCGCGGACGGCGACGGGCTGATCGCCGAGGCGTACGGTCCGGGGGCCGCCTGGATCGTCGACCGGGCCGACGCGATCGCCGGGCTCCGGGACGACGTCGCCGGCTTCGCCGAGCTGGCCGCCGCGCATCCGGTGGTGGCCCGGTTGGCCGCCCGGCACCGGGGGCTGCGGATGCCGGCCACCGGGCAGCTCTTCCCCCGGGTGCTGCGAGCGGTTCTGGAGCAGAAGGTGACCGGCAAGGAGGCGTACCGGGCGTACGCGGCGACGGTGCGGCACTTCGGCGAGCCGGCACCGGGGCCGGTGCCGCTGCTGCTGCCACCCACGCCGGAGGCGGTGGCCGCCGCGCCGTACTGGGTCTTCCATCCGTTCGGTGTGGAGCAGCGCCGCGCCGACACGTTGCGCCGCGCCGCCGCCCTCGCCGACCGGTTGGAACGCTGCGCGGACAGCGCCGAGGCGACCCGCCGGTTGACCGCTGTCCCGGGCATCGGCCCGTGGACCGCCGCCGAGGTGGTCCGGGTGACCTACGGCGACCCGGACGCGGTCAGCGTCGGCGACTACCACGTGCCGCACACGGTCGCCTGGGCGCTGGCCGGCGAGGCGCGCGGCGACGACGCCCGGATGCTGGCCCTGCTGGAGCCGTTCCGGGGTCACCGGGGCCGGGTCTGCCTGCTGCTGGCCGCGTCCGGGATCCACGCGCCGAGGTTCGGGCCGAGGATGCCGATCCGCTCCTTCGCCCGCTTCTGACCGGCTCCGGCGGACGGGCTGGTCAGCGGCGGGCGCAGAGGAGGCGCAGGGTGCGGGCGAGCCAGTGGGCGTACCCGTGCTGGACGGCCCGGCCGAGGGGCCCGGCGGCCCGGATGAACCAGACTGCCGGGCGGCTGAACGCGGTCACCTCGAACCAGACCGCGCCGGTGTCGTCCCGGGTCACCAGGAATGCCTCCTCGCCCTGCTCGGGGTGGCCGGGCAGGGTGCCGTAGCCGAAGCCGGCCCGGCGCTCGCCGGACTCGACCCAGACCACCTCGCACGGCCCCCAGATCCGCAGCGGCCCCAGCCCGAGGCCGGGAGTGACCCGGACGCCCGGGGCGGCGCGGGGCGCGTCGGTGCGCATCCGCACCCCGGCGGCCCGGTGCAGCCGCCAGGTCAGCACCGCCTCGGCGGCGGTGGCGAAGCAGCCGTCGGGCAGCCGGTACCGGTGCCGCAGGTGGTGCCATCCCGTCGGGAGCGTGGCCGCCCGGGTCGCGCCCACCTGCGAGTAGGTCAGCTCGGACACCTGTCCAGCCTAGGCCCTCGAACGATGGCGGCTGGGCGACCCGACACGCCGGAGCTGCTACCGCTGAGCCGCCAACGATCAGGGCTGATCGGCAGGCGGCGCGGTCAGCCGGCCTCGCGCAGGTCGGCCAGGTCGATCGCGGTGTACCGGCGCAGCAGGTCCGTCAGCTCGGCCACGCTGCCCACCTCGCCGAGGACGTTCTTGCCGCCGCCGAAGCGGGCCGGGTAGCGGTGCACCAGGCGGTAGCGGTACCGGCCACGGACCAGCTCGACGGTCACCTCGAACCGCCCGCAGCAGCCGCACCTCCACACCACCCGGCGACGGTAGCTCTGAGCTGCGCAAACGCGACCCACGCGGCGGTGACGGGCGGACCCGTACGGGGACACGCCGGGCAGGTGCCGGGGGTGATCCGCCTCACCACTGTCGGTGCCGTCTGGTTGACTGGTCGCCGTGGACCTGCCGATCAATCCGCCGGTCGAGCCGATGCTGGCCAAGAGCGTGGCCCGGCTGCCCACCGAGCCCGGCCTGACGTACGAGCCGAAGTGGGACGGCTTCCGGTGCATCGTGTTCCGCGACGGCGACGAGGTCGAGCTGGCCAGCCGGGGCGGCAAGTCGATGACCCGCTACTTCCCGGAGGTCATCGAGCAGGCTCGGCGGCAGCTGCCCGACCGGTGCGCGGTCGACGGCGAGCTGATCGTGATCCGCCGCGACGGCCCCGGCGGCCAGCCCCGGCTCGACTTCGAACTGCTCGCCCAGCGTGTCCACCCGGCCGCCTCCCGGGTGCGGCTGCTCGCCGAGACGACCCCGGCCGACTTCGTCGCCTTCGACCTGCTGGCGATCGACGACGAGCTGCTCACCGGACAGCCCTATCCGGTACGCCGGGCCCGGTTGGAGCAGGCCCTCGCGCAGGTCCGCCCGCCGGTGCACGTCACCCAGGTCACCACCGACGCGGAGACGGCCCGCCGGTGGTTCGAGGTGTTCGAGGGCGCCGGGCTGGACGGGTTGATCATCAAGCCGGCCGACCTGCCGTACGAGCCGGGCAAGCGGCTGATGAGCAAGGTCAAGCACGCCCGCACCGCCGACGTGGTGGTGGCCGGTTTCCGCTGGCACAAGTCGGGGCCGGTGGTCGGCTCGCTGCTGCTGGGCCTCTACGACGACGCCGGGGTGCTGCACCACGTCGGAGTGAGCGCCTCGTTCACCATGGCCCGCCGGCAGGAGCTGCTGACGGAGCTGGCCCCCTACCGGGACGTGGGCGACGACCACCCGTGGGTGCACGGCGACCACGAGCGTGGCCAGCGGATCCCCGGCGGGGTGAGCCGGTGGACCGGCACGAAGAACCTGGAGTGGGAGCCGCTGCGCCCGGAGCTGGTGGTCGAGGTGGCGTACGACGCGATGGAGGGTGACCGGTTCCGGCACACCGCCCGGTTCGTCCGCTGGCGGCCCGACCGCGATCCGCGTTCCTGCCGGTACGACCAGCTCGACCGGCCGGTGCGCTTCGACGTCGACCAGGTGCTGCGGGGTGACCCGGCGGCGGCCGGGCCGGCGTAGCCTGGCCCGGACAAACGATCACGGAGGCTCGCTGGTGACCCGCACTTCCCACCGGATCCGTCGGGTCCGGCTCACCCTGGCCGGGCTCGTCTCGGGCGCGCTGCTCGCCGCCGGCTGCACGCTGCCGGCGTTCGTCCCGCGCGCTTCGGACGAGGCGGCGGCGCCTGGTGCCGCGCCGACCTGGCGGGCCTGCCCGGAGGTGGCGCAGGATCTGGTCGGTCGGGGGGCGCGCGACATGCGGTACGAGTGTGCTCGGATCAGCGTCCCCCGGAACTGGGGCGCCGGTGCCGGCGCGACCGCCGGGCCGGGCAGCGGGGAGACCTTCGAGATCGCGTTGCTGCGGGCCCGCTCGACCCGGCAGCGGGAGCGGATCGGTTCGCTGGTGGTCAACCCGGGCGGACCGGGCGGCTCCGGGGTGGACACCGCGGTCTACCTCTCCTTCGGGCCGTCCTTCGGCGGGCTGCCCGCCTCGATCACCGAGCGGTTCGACATCGTGGGCTTCGACCCGCGCGGGGTGTCCCGGTCCAGCCCGGTCGAGTGCATTCCCGACGCCGACCTCGACGCCAACTTCGGCTTCGATCCGGATCCGGCCAGCCAGCAGTCCTTCGACAGCTACCGCTCCCTGCAGCAACGGATCGGGCGCGGCTGCGGCGAGAGGTACGGCGACCAGCTCCCGCTCTACGGCACCGCCCAGGCCGCGCGGGACATGGACGCCGTCCGGGCCGCGGTCGGCGACGAGAAGCTGACCTACCTCGGCTATTCCTACGGCACCCTGCTCGGCGCCACGTACGCCCAGCTCTACCCCCGCAACGTCCGGGCGATGGTGCTCGATGGCGCGGTGGACCCGCAACAGCGGCTGATCGAGGGCTCGGAGAGCCAGGCCAGAGGCTTCGAGCGGGCCTTCGGCAATTTCGCCCGGTGGTGCGCGGCCAACGCCGGCCGCTGCCCGCTGGCCCCGGACGCCCGGGCCGCCGTGACCACGGCGGTCGACAAGGCGAAGGTCTCCCCGGTGCGGGGCGCCGACGGCCGGGAGGCGACCTCGGGCTGGGTCTTCTACGCGGTCATCTCCTCGCTCTACACCGAGTCGGGCTGGGAGAAGCTGGCCAGGGCCGTCGACGAACTGGAGGCCGGCGATCCGAGCGAGGTGTTCGCGCTCGCCGACGCGTACACGGGTCGGGGCGAGGACGGTCGCTATTCCAACCTCTTCGACGCCAACCTGACCATCAACTGCGCGGACGAGACGGAACGCCCGGGCATCGACCGGATCCGGGCGTTGCAGTCGCGGTGGCGCCAGCAGTACCCGCTGTTCGGTCCGGCTCTCGCGGTGGGGATGCTGGGCTGCGCCGAGTGGCCAGGCCAGCCGGCCCCGTACCCGGCGGGCCGGGCCGACGGGGCGCCGCCGATCGTGGTGGTCGGCACCACCGGGGATCCGGCCACCCCGTACGAGCAGACCGCGCGGCTGGCCGCGATGCTCGGGGTGGGCCGGGTCCTGACCTGGGAGGGTGAGGGGCACACCGCCTACCCGCAGACGGCCTGCGTCACCAGCGCGGTGGACGCGTACCTCGTCTCGCTGACGGTGCCCCGGGAGGGGCTGCGCTGCCCGGCCCGGTGACCGCCCACCCGGGCCGCGAGCGGCCACCGGGGGCCGGTGCGACCCACCGGCCCGGGTACGGCCGCTCGGGCGCTCAGCTGGCCGGCGGGGCCGTCCAGTCGGCCGGGATGCGAGCCAGGCGGACCCGCTGCGGATGGTCGCCGACGGGCACGCTGGCCACCTTCTGGCCGGTGGCGAAGTTGATCGCGGTGACCCGGTCGGCGCCGGCCTCGGAGATCACGCAGTCCCGGCCATCGGAGCTGACGGTGGCCCAGTACGGCTTGCTCGCGGTCACCAGCGGCCCCTGGCGGAGGGTGGCCCGGTCCACGACGGTGGCGTAGTCGTCCATGGTGCCGGCCACGCAGAGCTTGGCCCCGTCGGGGCTGATCGACATGCCGTGGTGCCGGGAGTCGTTCACCCAGGTCGTCCGGTCCTCGCTGGTGGCCGGGTTCTTCGGCAGCTCGCGGACCCGGGTGATCCGGTCGCCGGCCACGTCGTACTCGATGACGCCGTGGAAGAAGGAGACCTGGAAGTAGAGGGTGCGCTCGTCCGGGGCGAAGACGGCGGGGCGCACGGCGTCGGAGAGGTCGCTGCGCCCCGCCGCGTCGAGGCGCTGCCGCATGTCGATCACCTTCACCACCTCGAAGGTGCGGGTGTCGGCGATGGTGATGCGGCGGTCGCCCTTGGTCCAGTCGAGCCAGGGCTCGTCCAGCGCGGTGTTCACCTCGCCGATGGACATGTTCCACAGGTAGCGTCCGCCGTCGGTGAAGATGTTCTCGTGCGGCTTGTCGCCGGTGGCGAAGGAGCCGACCTGCCGACCGGTGACGATGTCCAGCACGTGCACCCTGTTGCCGGTGGAGGCGGAGACGGCCACCCGGGTGCCGTCGGGGGACACCGCCATGTGGTCGGAACGGAAACCGGAGACCGGGAACCGCCAGTTGATCTTCCCGGTGGTCAGGTCGATCGAGACCACGTCGGCGAAGCTGGGTCGGGACACCACCAGGGCACGACCGTCGGGGGTGGTGTACATGTCGTCGACCAACTGGTCGTTGCCCTCTCCGGGGCCCTGCCGGATGCCGAGGAAGAAGGCCAGCTTGATCGGATTGAGGTAGATCTCCCGAAGCCGTTCGGCCCGGTCGGGGACGACGTTGATCCGCCCCAGTCGGGCGTAGTCGCCCCGGGGGCGGATGACGTCGGCGGTGCCCTCCCAGTTGTTGCCGACGAACATCACCTCCTGCAAGGCGGCGGTCGGCGCGGCGAGCACGGGGGCCGATGCGGCGGCGGTGGGCGCACCCACCGCAGCGGTGGGGACGGCGGCGACGGCGAGCGCGGTGAGCGCGCCGAGGACCGCACGCCGGCGACGCGGGGACGGCGGTACGGGGACGGGCGGTACGGGTGCCATGGACCCCTCCTGGAAGACCGGGTACGACATCGACGCTGATCGGTGTTACCTTTCGGTAACAAGAAGGAGACCAACCGGCCCGACGTCCCGGATAGGCGTTGGAGGCCAAATAAACGGACGTCGATTGTGGCCCGACGACAACCGGAGGCAGCGATGACGACGGTCGACACCGGACCGGCCGCCTCCTTCGACGCCCTGCTGCGCAATCTGGTCACCGATCCGGCGGCCATCGAGGAGGTGGCAGGCGCCGCCCGGGCGCACTCCCCCGAGGTGTCCCGGCTTCCGCCGGCGGAGGTCCGCCGCCAGGTCACCACCCTGCTGCGCTGCGGCCTCACCGCCCTGCAGGACCGGATCGAGCCCGGCGAGCGGGACTTCGCCGAGGCGCGCCGGCTGGGCGCCGACCGGGCCACCCAGGGAATGTCCGTCAGCGGGCTGCTGCGCGGCGTGCAGGCCGGCCGGGACCGGGCGGTGGAACTGGTGATCCGACACGGCCGCAGCGCGGGCATCCCCGACGAGGTGCTGCTGGACGGGCTGATCACCATCGGCCGGTACGCCACGGCGTTGGAACGCGCCGTGATCGACGGCCACCGCGACGCCGAACGGGACCTGGCCCGGGCCGGGCACGAACCACGGACCCGGCTGGTGCGCCGGCTGCTGCTCGGTGGACCGGTGACGCCGGCGGCCGAGGAACTGACCCGGTTCGGGCTGCGCGCCGACGGGTCGTACCACTGCCTGGTGGCCGGCAGCGTCGACCCGGTCCGGGCCGACGGGCTGGCCGGCCGGCTCGCCCGGCACGGCGCCGTCGTCGGCATGGTCGAGGACCGGCTGGCCGGCCTGACCCCCCGGCTGCCGCCAGCGGACCGGCTCGATCCGACGGCCCTGCTGGTCGCCGCGCCCGCCGGCCCGCTGGATCGCGCGCCGCGGATGTACGGCCTCTGCCTGGCCGCCCTGCGGGTGGCGGCCGGCCAGGGCCGGCGTGGGCTGTACGACGTGACGGAGCTGGCCGGGGAGACCGCCCTGGCCGCCCAGCCGGCGCTGGCGGAGCTGCTCGGCGACACCCTGCTGGCGGCATTGGACCCGGTGGACGGGTTCCACCGGGAGCTGGTCTCGACCGCGCTGACCTGGCTGGACCACGGGCAACGGCTGGACCGGGCCGGCGCCGCGCTGCACGTGCACCCGAACACCGTCCGGTACCGGCTGCGCCGGTTGCGGGAGCTCACCGGTTTCCCGGCGTCTGCGGTCGGGGAGGGCGCCGGCGGCTGGCCGGTGGTGGAGATCCTGCGCTGGTGGTGGGCGCTGCGTAGTTGGCGGGACCGCCGGTGAGCGTCGGCGTCCGGTCCGCTTCGGCCTTCCCTGCCCGCTGTGGCAGGCTGCGACCATGGCTGACGTGATCTTCCGGGAGGCGGTCCGATCGGACTTGCCCACCATCATCGCCCTGCTCGCCGACGACGTGCTCGGCAGTACCCGCGACATTCCTGAGGTCGACGAGGCGTACGAGCGGGCGTTCGCGGACATCACGGCGGATCCGCGCAACCAGCAGATAGTCGCGGAACGGGCCGGCGAGGTCGTCGGCTGCCTCCAGATCACCTACATTCCCGGGCTGGGCCGGCACGGCGCCGAGCGGGCCCTGGTCGAGTCGGTACGGGTCCGCTCCGATCTGCGCGGGCAGGGGCTGGGCCGGTTGTTCATGCAGTGGGCGATCGACCAGGCCCGCCGGCGGGGCTGCGCCCTGGTGCAGCTCACCAGCGACAAGTCCCGCGCCGACGCCCACCGCTTCTACCGCACCCTGGGCTTCGCCCCCACCCACGACGGCTTCAAGCTCGCTCTCCCCCGCCAGTCTCCCCCTCCCCGCTAGCGTCGATCACGAAGCTGGCGGGCGACATTCCGGACAACCGGCCAGCCAACCTCATGATCAACCCTCCGAAGTCACTCCGGAACGAGGTGGCCGTCACGGAGGGCGAGGGTACGGTCCGCCAGCTCGATCAAGGCCGGATCGTGCGTGGCGACCAGTGCGGTCATGCCCCGGGCGTGCACCACCGCGCGCAACAGGTCCATGATGGACCGCCCGGTCTCCGAGTCGAGCTGGCCGGTCGGCTCGTCGGCGATCAGCAGGTCCGGCTCGTTCGCCAGCGCCCGGGCCACCGCCACGCGCTGCTGCTGCCCGCCGGAGAGCTCGTACGGCCGCTGCGCCGCGTGCCCGCCCAACCCGACCAGCTCCAGCAACACCGCGACCCGCTCCTCCCGCTGCACCGCCGGCACCCGGGCCAGGCGCAACGGCACCCCGACGTTCTCCGCCGCCGACAGGATCGGCACCAGCCCGAACGTCTGGAACACGAAGCCCACCGTGCCCCGCCGCAGTCGCAGCAGCTCGGCCTCGCTGGCGGCGGTCACGTCCTGCCCCGCCACCCGCACCCGGCCGCTGTCCGGCCGGTCCAGCCCGCCGACGAGGTTCAGCAGCGTGGTCTTACCGGCGCCGGAGCGGCCCCGCACCGCCACCAGCTCACCCCGGGCGGCCCGGAACGACACGTCCCGCACCGCGTGCACCGCCTGCGCGCCCCGGCCGAAGGTCCGGCTCACCCCCTGCACGCAGACCACCTCGTCGGCGGCCGGGCCGGCCGCGCTCCGCTCGCTCATGAGTCACTCCGTTCCGTGCCGGCATCACCCGGGCGCACCCGCACGTGGTCCGGTTCGAGGGTGAGGCGCACCCGGTCGCGCAGCGACAGGGCGTCCACGAAGGCCGCCGGCAGTTGCATGCGCCCGGCCCGGTCGAGTACCGCGTACTCCTCGCTGACCAGCTCGGCGTTGCCGTCGGCACCGATCCGCGCGGTCCGGCGTACCTCGGAGCTGGTCCGGCCGTCGCGGATCGCGACGGTCCGGCGGACCTGCGTGGCCACGGCCTGGTCGTGGGTGACCACCACGATGGTCACGCCCAACTCGGCGTTGATGGCGCGCAGCGCCGCGAACACCTCCGCCCCGGTGGCCTCGTCCAGCTCGCCGGTCGGCTCGTCGGCGAAGAGCACCTCCGGATCGTTCGCCACCGCCACGGCGATCGCGCACCGCTGCTGCTCACCTCCGCTGAGCTGGCTGGGCCGGCGGTCCGCGCAGTGCCCCACCCCGACCATCTCCAGCAGCTCCCCGGCCTGTTCCCGCCGGGCCCGACGCCCACCGGCACGGCCGGCCAACTGCATCGGCAGCTCGACGTTCTCCCGCGCGGTCAGGTACGGCAGCAGGTTCCGGCCGGTCTGCTGCCAGACGAAGCCGGCGACCTTCCGCCGGTAGCTCAACCGTCGCCGGTGCGACAGGGTGAGCAGGTCATAGTCGGCCACCCGGGCGATCCCGGCGGTCGGGGTGTCCAGCCCGGAGAGGATGTTCAGCAAGGTCGACTTCCCCGACCCGGACGCCCCGACGATCGCCACCAACTCCCCCCGGTCGATGACCAGGTCCAACCCCTGGAGGGCGACCACCTCGACGCCCTCGGTCTTGAAGATGCGGACCAGGCCGTCGCAGACGATGTGGCCGCGCAGGCGGTCCCGCCCACCGGCCCGCTCGGCGGCGCGCCGCGCGGCCCGCCGTTGCAGCTCGGCCAGGTCCGGCACGCCGGCGCTCTCGGCGGTCGCGGTCATCTCAGCTCTCCTCTCCGAGCCGAAGCACCTCACCGAGGCGCATCCGGCGGTTGTTCACGGCCTCGACCGCGAGGGCGAAGGCGAGGGCCAGCACCGCCAGCCCGAGCACCCCGGCCAGCAGCCCGGGTGCGACGTGGACGGTGACCGGCACGCCGCCGGTGAACGCGGACAACCCCAGCACCGGATTGAGCAGCACCGGCAACAGGACGCCGACCGCCGCCCCGGTCAGCACCGACACCAGCACCAGCGGAAGCAGCTCCACCAGCAGCAGGCCCCGCCACTGCCGGCGGGACAACCCCATGGTGCGCAGCCGGGACAGCACCTGGGCCCGCCCCCGCGCCCCGGCCAGCACGGCGAAGGCCAGCGCCAGCAGGCCCAGCACCGCACCGCCGACCCCGCCGGTGGCGAACCCGAAGACGAGCAGACCGTTCACGCCGCTGCCACCAAGCCGGTTCCGCTCCGCCGTCCAGGTGGTCACCGTCGGCGGCACCGGACGCCGCCCCGCGCTCACCACACCGCTGCGCTGGTACCGGTCCTGCCCCTCCTCGGCGACCCGGGTCACCGCTGCCGGGTCGACCGGTCCGCCAGCGGCCAGCAGGAAGCCGGTCGGTACCAGCGGATGCGGGCCGTCGGCCGGCAGCGCCGGCCAGGGCAGCACCAGGAACCGGTCGGTGCCGGCCGGCACCAGCGGGAAGTGCCGCACCGTACCGGCGACCCGGAACGGCAACCGGTTGCCCTGCACGTCCACCCAGCCGGGCCGGCGGCCCGCCGGGTCGGCCAGCGCCGTCTCGGTGAGGGCGGCGGCGACCTCCGGCGACGCCAGCGCCGGCAGGGAGGCTGCCCGGTCGCCGCGCAGCGCCCCCGGCACGGCCACGTCGAGCCCGGAGCGCCGCGCCACCTCCGCGAACCCCGCCGGCTCCACCAGCAGCACGTACGCCTCACCGGCCCCGCCGGGACGACCCTGGACGTCGGCGTACGGCCGCTGACCGGGTTCGGCCAGCACCGAACTGACCGCCCGCACCCCGGGCAGGGCCGCCAGCGCCGCCGCCGTGTCCGGGGCGAACCGCTCCCCGGCGACCACCGCGTCGGCCGGCACCGCGCGGGTCACGGCCCGGTCCCGGCCGTGCTCGATGCCGCCGGCCACCGCCCCGCAGAACGCCGCGGTGGCGACCGCCAGCACGACCACCACCAGCGGCGCGACCGCCCCGGCCCGCGCGGCCCGGGCCGTGCCGAGGAAAGCCACCGCACCGCGCGCCCGCCCGGACCAGCGGTTGACCAGCCGCAACGGCCACGGGTACGCGCGCAGCGCCAGCATCGCGGCGGCCACCGCCAGCAGCACCGGCACCGACACCAGCAGCGGATCGACCGGGCCGCCGAGGGCCAGCCCACGCCGGCGCAACAGGAACGCGCCGAGCCCGGCCAGTCCGACCAGGGTGACGTCGACGGTCAGCCGACCGGAGCCGCCAGCCGACCGGAACAGGTCCCGCCGACCGTTGCCGCGCCGGTCGGCCAGCACCATCGCCGGTAACGCCACCGTGGCCAGCACCGTGGCGACCACGGCCGGCCGGACGGCCGCCGCGGGCGTGCCACCTGCGATCGGGTCGGTGGGGAAGAGGCCGCCGAGCAGCCAGCCCACCCCGGCGGCGGCCGGCACCACCAGGACCGACTCGGCCAGCCCGCGCCGCAGCAGGGTGGTCACCGAGCCGCCACGGGCGCGCAGCAGCTGGTACTCGTCACGGCGGCGACGCACCGCCAGCCGGGCGGCCAGCACAGCCAGCCCGGCGAGCGTGGCGAGCACCCCGGCCGTGATGACGGCGAGCAGGGTACGGGCGGCGGCGAGCGCGGCGGCGTACTGCCGTAACGGAATGTCGACGCCCTGGGTGAACTCCAGCCCGGCCGGTTTCCGCCGCTCCACCTCGGCGAGACCGGCCACCAGCGCGTCGAGCCGCCCGGGGGCGAGCCGCCCCGGGTCCAGCCGGTACCGGTAGGCGGCGACGACCGGCCAGCCGGCCGCCGCCCGGTCGTCGAGGCTCGCCGGGTCGGTCAGTCCGATCAGTTGGAACGGCTCGCCCTCGCCCACCGGTGGGGTGAGCCGCAGCGCCGAGGGCAGCGCGTCCCACAACCCGCCCGCCGGGTCGGTCGGGCGGAACACGCCGACCACCGCCACGCCGGTGGCGGCCACCTCGTCGCCGCCTGGTGTGCGCAGGGCCGCCCGCAGCCGGCTGCCGGCGCGTACGCCGAGGGCGCGGGCCACCGGCTCGGCCAGCACGACCTCCACGGCCGCCGCCCGCTCGGCCGCCTGCCCGGGCCACCGGCCCTCGACCAGGGTGGCCGCCTCGGTCAGTCCGGTGGCGGTTCGTAGGCGCAGGTCGAACAGCCCTTTGTCGCCGGTGAGTTCGGGGCCGGTGAGCCGGCTGAAGGCGGTGTCGGCGGTGTACCACCGTTCGGCGAGCACCTCCCGCACCGCGTCGGGCATCGCCGCCGCCAGGGTGTCCAGCTCACGCTGGTGCAGCTCGGTGGAGCCCGCCGACCCGTACGACCGGCCGTCGGCCGTGCTCGTGTAGTGCAGGTCCCGCCGTACGCCGGGCAGGTCGGCCAGCTGCGTCCGCAGTCCCTGCCCGGCGAGCCGTTCCGCCATTCGGGGTACTCCCGTCACCAGCACCGCGGTCACCAGCACGAGCACCGCCAGGAGCAGGAAGTGGCCACCGTGGGCGCGGACCCGCCGCGCCACCGCCAGCACGCTCATCGCTCTCCCCCGATCCGGACCTGCACCGCCGCGAGCCGCTGCCGCAAACCGGTGGTGAGCATCGCGCTGCACACGAGGGCGGCGGCCAGCAAGCCCGCCGCGGTAAGCCCGATCGGCGTCCACGGCACGGTGAAGGCGGCCTCCGGCACGGGCCGCCCGGCGGCCGGCGTGAGGATCACCAGCGGGGCCATGGTGGCGCCGACCGCGGCTCCGACCAGCAGGCCGACCGCGACGCCGATCCCGGCCAGGAAGGTCTGTTCGGCGAGCAGCGCGCGGGTCAGCAACGGCGGCCCGGCCCCCAGGGTGTGCAGCACCGCCAGTTCGCCGATGCGGCGTCGGCCGGTGGCCCAGACGTCCACCGCGAGGCCGACCAGGGCGAGCAGGACCGACCCGAGGGCGGCGGCGAGCAGCCCGGTGCGGGCACCCCGCCAGTACGGGTCCCGGGCTGCCGCCTCGGCGGTGGCCCGCCGGTCCAGCACGGTCACGTCGGGCAGGTGGCCCACCGCGGTCGCGGCGTCGGCGTGCCGGTCCGGGTCGGTACGCAGCCACCACTCCGGCACCGGACGGACGGCGGCCCGGTGCCGTACCAGCCATTCCACGGCGGCCGGCAGGTCGACCAACATCGCGCCCGGGGCGTCGTGGGCGCCCGGCACCCCGCGCAGTTGGCCGACCACCCGCACGGGCAGGGACGCGCCGGAGAGGGCCAGCGGCACCACGTCCCCGACGCGGACGTCGAGGGCGGCCAGCACCGCCGGCGTGACCAGTGCCGGCACCGCGTCGATCCGGCCGGCCGGGACGACCGCGAAGCGGACGGTGGGCTGGCTGGCGAACGGCCCACCCTCGACCATCGTCACCGGTACCTCCACGTCGACGCCGCCGGCCGTGACACCCCGGGTGGCGGCCGGTTCGTCCGGCGCGGCGCCCAGCAGGGCCCAGTCACCGGTCAGCGCCACCGGACGCGCTGCGCCACCGGCGTCCTCGACGCGCAGCTGGTCGACCTGGAGCCGGTAGCCACTGGCCGCCGCGTCGCCCGCGTCGAGCTGGAAGCCGGCCAGCCGCAGCGGCGTCCCGGCGGGCAGCGCCACCGCGAACCGGACCGCCCGGGGGTCCGCCGAATCGGTGGTGGCCAGCGGCAGCCGCAGGGCCAGCCCGTCGGCGCCGGTCAGCAGCGCCGTGACCTCGATGGACTGCGCGGCGACCGGGTGGCGGACCGGGGTGCGCACGGTGCCGGTGAGCCGCCGGGCGTCGGCCGGGAGGGCGACCCCGCCCGGGGTGGGCCGGTCCCGGACCATCCGGGCGAGCAGTTCCCGCGGTGGTTCGTCGGCCAGCCGGTCGACGATCCGGGCCACGTCGGCGGCGGCCGCCGCGTCCAGCGCGAGCACGGAGGTGGACAGGGTGGTACGCCCCAGCCGCACCTCATCCCGCCACGCCGGCAGCACCCGCGCCACCCCGGGGACGTCGGCCAGCCGGGCGGCGCGGTCGGCCGGCGCGTCGCCGCGGCGTTCGGCCACCCGCAGGTCCGCGCCGACCCGATGGTCGGCCTGGTCGGTGTGCGACCGTTCCCAGGTGCTCACCAGCGACCAGGCCAGCGTGCTGGCGCCCACGGCGAGCGCGAGCAGCAGCACCGGGCCGGCGTGCGGGCGCCGGCCGGCCTGCCACATGCCGAACATGGTCGCCGTCCACGGTCGGCGGTCGACGAGCCGCTCGGCGAACCGGGTGGCTGGTGGCAGCAGCCGCAACGCGAGTACCGCACCGGCCAGCACGCCGAGGGTGGGGGCGACGGCGAGCAGCGGGTCGATGCCCAGCTGGCTGCCCGCCCCGGCCAGCGGCGACGCGTGCTGCCGAAGTTGGGTCCAGGCGAGCAGGGCGAGCAGCACCAGCGCCAGGTCGACGCCGGCCCGCTGCACGGTGGCGGCCCGGGTGGGGCGGGACCGGGCGGCCAGGTCCGCGACGTAGCTGCCCGCCCGGCGCAGGGCCGGCAGCACCATGGCGAGCAGGCAGCCGACGGTGGCGGCGAGCGCGACCGTCCACACCGCGCCGGTACGGGTGCCGGTCAGCCCTTCGGCGCCGCCGACCTGCCGCAACGCCAGGTCGGCCAGAGGCGGCGCGAGCAGCGCGGCCGGCAGCACCACCAGCATCGCCTCCCGTACGGCCAGACCGGCGAGCTGCCCGCGGGCGGCACCCCGCGCGCGCAGCAGGGCGGTCTGCCCGCGGCGGTCCTCGTTGAGCAGGGCGGCCACCAGCAGCAGCGCGTAACCGCCGAGGACCACGATCAGCAGCAGCGGAGTGAGCAACGCCGAGCGGCCCACCAGGTCGGCCCGGCCGAGCCGGTCGATCAGCCGGTCCAGCCCGGTCACGCTCTGCGCGGATGAGCCGAGGCCCGCCTCCTCGGGCACCCGCACCAGGGCGGCGGCCACCGCCTGCTTGACGACCGGCAGCCGGCTCGGTGCGACCTCGGTGAGGTTTGGCTCGGCCAGCCAGGAGATCGAGGTGGAGCCGGGGAAGGTGTGGACGAAGTCGGCCGGGTCGAGGACGAACGGCCCGTATGAGCTGCGGTCGCCCTCCTCGGCGCCGACCGCTCCCGGGGCGAGCTGCCAGTAGGCGTCGCCCGGGTCACGGGGCCGGAACACCCCGGCGACCACCACCTCGGCGACCTGACCGGAACGGCGGTCGGTCATCGGTACCCGGGTGCCGGCGGTGAGCCGCAGCGCGCCGGCCACCCGCTCCGGCACGGCGACCTGCACGGGGCTCGCGCCGGCGGTCGGCCAGCCGCCGGCGACGAGGTCGGCGTGGGCGGGCAGGCCGTCGAGGGTGGCCAGGTCGGCGAAGACCGGCTCGTCGTCGGTCCGGGCGGTGCCGAGGTCGCCGGTGAGTTCCCGGCCGGTGCCGTGGCGGGCGGCGGACACGGTGACCGCCGCCCCGCCCAGACCGTCGGCGAACCACCGGCGCACCGTCGCGTCCCGGGCCGCGGACTCAGCCGCGTCCCGCCCTCCGGAACCGCTGATCAGCAGGCTCCGCTCGGCGGCCGGCGCGGCGGCCAGCATGGCCCGCTGGCCGGCTTCGATCGCCTGCCGGCTGTAGTCGGAGAGCCCGGTGACCAGCGCGACAGCGACCAGGGCGGCGCTCGCCGCGGCCAGCAGCAACCCCCGCGCCGCGCGGGCCCGCCGCCACACCAGCTTCATCCGATGCCTCCCCCGTGCGCCCCGGTCGGGGCCGACGACGAATCAAAGGGGGTACGCGCGGGAAAAGGTTCGCGGCCTTTACGTGATCGTTATCAGCCGCCTGCCGACCGCCCCTGGCCCGGGTCTGCTTCCATCAACCGCATGGAACTCGTCCTCACCATCGCGCTGGCTCTTCTCAGCATCGGACTGATCACCCAGGTAGCGGCCCGGTCCAGCCGCCGCAGCGACACCCTTCGGCTGGTGGAGATCGAGCGCAAGCTCCAGTTGGTGATGGACCGCATCGGCGTCGTCGACGACCGGCCTACGCCGCCGGGGGTCCGCGAACACCTGACGCGCGGCGAGAAGATCCAGGCGATCAAGGCGTACCGGGAGGCGACCGGCGCCGACCTGAGGACTGCCAAGCAGGCGGTGGAGGCGCTGATGGAGGGGCGCTGACGCCCTAGCTTCCCGCCGTTAACTCCGGCCGGTGCTCCCGGATCCACGCCTCCACGTCCGACCTCAACCACACCTTGCCCATCGCCAGCACCGCAATCGGCTCGGGAAAGTTCCGTTGGTTGGCGACCACGGAGGCGCGCTGCCGGGACACGTTGCCGAGCATCACCCGGATCTCGGCCACCCCAACCAGCTCCACGGGTTGACGATGACAGCGATACCATCTCCATAATACGACAACTACGCAGTCTGTTGACACTGACAACAGGCGGCGGCATGATTGCGGTATGCCGATGCCGAATGTCTCGCCTGTTCACGACCGGCAGCGCCGAGCGGTGCTGCCGCACGTACCCATGCGGCCCCTGTGGTTGTGCCGGGTGTGCGCGGCGGACTGGCCGTGCCAACCGGCCCGGCTACTGCTGTTGATGGAGTACCGGCGCGACCGGGTCGCCCTCTCGGTCTACCTGGCCGGCATCCTGTTCGACGCCACCGCCGACCTGACCCGCCTCAACCCGCAGCCGGAGCCGTCCCCGGCGGAGCTGTTCGAGAGATTCGTGGCCTGGACCGCGCGCCACGACACTGGCAGGCGTGAGGCAGCCGCCGACAGCCTTGAGGAGACCCGTCCGGGCGGGCGGCGCTGACCGGTCAGCGTGGGCGGTCGCGATCCTTGGACGGCTGGACCCGCTTCGGTTCGCCGGGCATCTTCGGGTGGTCCGGCGGGTACGGCAGGTCACCCTGGCCGTCGGCGGCGTCCTGGTCGGCCCACTCCAACAGTGGGGTGATGTCGTACGGCGTGTCGTCGATGCCGGCGTGCGGGTCGCCCCGCTCGGCCAGCCGCGCCGGCACGGTACGCAGGTCGAAGTCGTCCGGATCGACGTCGGGCAGTTCGTCCCAGGTGACCGGGGTGGAGACGGTGGCCCGGGCGTTGGCCCGCAGCGAGTACGCGCAGGCGATGGTGCGGTCCCGGGCCATCTGGTTGTAGTCCACGAAGACCCGCTGCCCGCGTTCCTCCTTCCACCAGGCGGTGGTGATCAGTTCGGGGCGGCGGCGGGCCAGCTCGCGGGCCAACGCGATGGTGGCCCGGCGCACCTCGGTGAACGTCCAGCGGGGCGCGATGCGCAGGTACACGTGTACGCCCCGCCCGCCGGAGGTCTTCGGCCAGCCGACCGCGCCCAGTTCGGCCAGCAGTGCCCGCAGCTCGCCGGCGGCGGCCACCGCGTCGGCGAAGTCGGTGCCCGGCTGCGGGTCGAGGTCGATGCGCAGTTCGTCGGGGCGGTCGACGTCGGCGGCGCGCACCGGCCACGGATGGAACACGATGGTGCCCATCTGCGCGGCCCAGGCGACGTGGGCGAGGTCCACCGGGCAGAGCTCGTCGGCGCTGCGCCCGCTGGGGAAGCTGATCTTCGCCGTCCGCACCCAGGGCGGCACCCCTCGGGTGGGCACCCGCTTCTGGAAGAACATCTCTCCCTCCACGCCGTCGGGAAAGCGCTGGAGCGTGGTGGGGCGGTCGCGCAGGGCGCGCAGGATGCCGTCACCCACCGCCCGGTAGTAGCCGAAGACGTCGGCCTTGGTGAAGCCCCGCTGCGGGAAGATGACCCGGTCGGGGCTGGTCAGCCGGACGGTGTGCCCGGCCACCTCGATCTCCGTCACCGACGCCTTCGTGCTGCCCATTCCGCGACCATATGCGACACGTGCGACATGCGGCGTACCGTTGACGGGTGAGTCCTGACGACAACGAGTTGCCTCGCACCGAGGACGAGTGGCGGGTCCGGTTGAGCCCGGAGGAGTTCCGGGTGCTGCGCGAGGCCGGCACCGAGCCCCCGTGGACGGGCGAGTACGTGGACACCAAGACCCCCGGCGTCTACCACTGCCGGGCCTGCGGGGCGGCGTTGTTCCGCAGTGCCGACAAGTTCGACTCGCACTGCGGGTGGCCGAGCTTCGACGACGCCATCCCGGGAGCGGTACGCGAGATTCCCGACCACACCCTCGGCATGAGGCGTACCGAGATCCGCTGCGCCCGCTGCGACAGCCACCTCGGGCACGTCTTCGAGGGCGAGGGCTTCACCCCGAAGGACACCCGGCACTGCGTCAACTCGGTGTCGATCCGGCTGGCGCCGGCCCAGGGCTGAGACGCCGGGCCGGCGCGGTTCCGGCGCCGGCACGAGTCGGATCAGAGCAGCAGCAGGCTGCCGTCGGCGTCCACCTGGTCGGCGGACTCGTCGTCGAGCCAGACACCCCCGGTGGCCAAGTAACGGAAGCGGTGGCGGCCCGGGCCGAGCTTCACCGTCACCGTACGGGTTCCGTCGCGACGGGCCACCAGCTCGTGCCGCCCGGGCTGCCAGTCGTTGAACGAGCCCACCACGCTGACCACGCCGGGCGGCACGTCCCGGGGCAGGCAGAAGGTGACCCGGGTCTGGTTGCCGAAGAGTCTGTTTCGCTTGATCACGAGCCCTCCCGGGGTAGCGGCGTTCCACCAGGCCCAACGCGCGACACGCGGAGGCCGAAACGCCGACCGGCCGCATCGGCTCACGGCATTTCGCCCCCGGCCGCCCCACCCTTGCCGCACCCTGGGAGCAGATGTCCTGATTCGGGGGGTTCGACGTGGCTACCTGTGGGGTCTGCGGCAACGACTACTGGATGGCGTTCGAGGTGCGCACGGTCAGCGGGGAGGTGCACACCTTCGACTGCTTCGAGTGCGCGGCGCACAAGCTGGCGCCGATCTGCGAGCACTGCCAGGTCAAGATCCTGGGCCACGGGGTCGAGGTCGGCGGCCGGTTCTTCTGCTGCGCGCACTGCGCCCGCAGCGAGGAGGAGCAGGGCGTCGAGATCCGCGACGCGGTGGGCGCCCGCCCCGCCTGAGCCGACCGAGCGGGACCAGGCGACGGTTCAGCGCCGCCGACCGGTGGCGGGCAGGCTCGCTCCCCGCTACGAACCTGAGTACGTCAATGGATCAGGCGGCAGGCGTGGCCCGGGCAAACCTGACGGGAATCCACCCGACCGACACGACACGACACGACACGACAGCGATCGTGGGCTTGTGGTGGCGACGGCGGGCTTGTGGTGAGGCGTTGGGCTCGCGCCGCCGATCCGATCCGTTCAAGCACTCACCTTCGTAGCGTCTGAACCGCTCCCCTGCAGTCCACTCGGCACACCGCGCGGTCCCCTGGTCGCCGAGGGCCACCGGCCGGGCCACCTCGGCCCAGGCGGCCGCAGCCGAACGGGCCCGCCAGACAGCCGAACCGACGCCCGGGGACCGGTCGACGCCTACGATCGCGGGATGCCGCAGCCGACCCTGCACGTCGCCGCCTTCGCCGACCTGGACGCCCGCACCCTGTACGACCTGCTCCGGCTACGGGTCGACGTGTTCGTGGTGGAGCAGGCGTGCCCGTACCCGGAACTGGACGGCCGGGACGTCGAGGACGGCACCCGGCACCTCTGGCTGGCCGCCGACGACGCCGTGCTGGCGTACCTGAGGATCCTGGCCGAACCGGACGGCGCGGCACGGATCGGCCGCGTCGTGGTCGCGGCGACAGCACGCGGCGCGGGTCACGCCGGCCGGCTGATGACCGAGGCGCTGCGGCTGGTCGGCGACCGGCCGTGCCTGCTGGAGGCGCAGGCCCACCTGGCCCACCTCTACGCCCGGTACGGCTTCACCGGCACCGGCCCGGAGTACGTCGAGGACGGCATTCCGCACCTGCCGATGCGCCGCGACGCACATATTGACAGGTGACATTTTCCTGTGGAAACCTGCGGAGCAGAGCCGTCGCGGGAGCCACGCAACGGAACTCGGGAGGGGCAACTCCCGACCGTCCGGGCGTCGTCGATCGATCCGAATCCCCCCGGAGGCTCCATTGTCCACGCTCCTCCGCAGACGGCCCCTGCCGGTGATGGCGGTCCTGCTCGCCGCCGGCGCGGTCGTCGCCATGCTGCTCGCCACCGCCCTGACCGGGCCCGCGTCCGCGCACGGCTCGGTGGTAGACCCGGCGTCCCGCAACTACGGCTGCCTGCAACGCTGGGGCAGCGACCACATGAACCCCCGGATGGCCACCGAAGACCCGATGTGCTGGCAGGCCTGGCAGGCCGAGCCGGCCGCGATGTGGAACTGGAACGGCCTGTTCCGCGAGGGCGTCGCCGGCAACCATCAGGGCGCCATCCCCGACGGCCAACTGTGCAGCGCCGGGCGCAGCAACAGCGGACGCTACAACGCGCTGGACGCCGTCGGCGCGTGGAAGACCACGCCGGTGTCGAACAGCTTCCGGGTCAGGCTGTTCGACCAGGCCAGCCACGGCGCCGACTACATCCGGGTGTACGTGACCAAGCAGGGCTTCGACGCCCTGTCCAAGCCGCTGGCCTGGAGCGATTTGGAGCTGGTCGGCCAGATCGGCGACACCCCGGCGTCCCGGTGGACCCGCGAGAGCGGGGGCGTGTCCATCCAGATCCCGGCCAACGCCCCGGGCCGCACCGGCCGGCACATCGTCTACACCATCTGGCAGGCCAGCCACCTGGACCAGTCGTACTACCTGTGCAGCGACGTCGAGTTCGGCGGCGGGCCGAGCACCCCGCCCACCACGAC
>NZ_SMJY01000078.1:0-24712 GCF_004348355.1 Micromonospora sp. KC721
CCCGGATCCCGTGGGTCGGCGGGCGTTACCTCCTCAGGGGGCTCGGGTAGACCCCGGGTGGCCTCGCCAAGTACGCGAACCGTGCCGTGGCCGAAACGCGGTAGCGGGGCGAGATCGCAGGTACTCATCAAATCCTGAGGAGGACCAGATGAGCACGCAGGCTGCATCCACCAGGCCGATGAACCGCCAGACGGAGATGGCCATGCAGGAGGCGCCGACCCGTCCGATGCCGATGATGCAGGACGGCCATCGGCAGCCGGCGCCGGCACCCGGCACCGAGACCAAGCACTCGTTCCTGACCACGGAGTTCTGGATCTACGCTGCCGCGGTGGCCGCCGTGGCGATCGCCGCGTTCTGGCGCGGACCGGCCACCAACGGGTTGAACCTGAACAACCCGAGCCAGGCGTGGTTCTTCATCACCCTGCTCACCCTGGGCTACCTGGGTAGCCGTGGCCTGGCCAAGGCCGGTAGCGGGCACCGCTCGCACGAGGAGCGGGCCAAGCGCCGTTGACAACCGATCGAGGGGCCTTCCGGGACACACCCGGAAGGCCCCTCGTCGTGGTCCTACTCGCCGAAGCCGAAGTCCTCGGCGAAGTCGCCCTCGAAGGCGTCCTCGATCATCTCTCCGGCGACCATGCCGCCGGCGACGCCGAGCGCCGCCCCGGCGACCATGCCGCCCATCCCCGGCCCCCGGCCGTGGCCGTGGCCGTGGCCGTGCGGGTGGCCGCCGAAGCCCTGGGCGCGCAGGCCGCCGTAGCGGGAGGTGGTCTCGCGCAGCCAGCCGTCGACCACCGCCGTCCAGTCCAGCCGGTCGGCGTCGGCGTGCGACACCTGGTAGTGACCGAAGACGTCGTGCCCGGCGCTGAGGAACCCGCCGCGCTTGTCGCACTCCAACACCACGTCCACGCCGTGCGGACTGGTCACGAAGCTCAGCTCGACCTCGTTGATGGTCTGGGCGTACTGCGGTGCGGCGAAGAACTCGATCTCCTGGTAGAACGGCAGCGTCTGCTGGGTGCCTCGGATGTGGCCGCGCTCCAGGTCGGCGTGCTTGAACCGGAAACCGAGCCGCTGGAACGCCTCGAGGATCCGCTCGTGCACCGGCAACGGGTGGATGTTGACCTGGTCCAGGTCGCTCTTGTCGACCGCCCGGGCGATCGCCAGCTCGGTACGCAGCCCCATCGTCATGCCGGGCAGGCGGTGGCCGTACACATCGGTGACCGGGGTCTCCCACGGCACCGGCAGCTGGAACGGGATCGACAGCTGCTGCTTCGGCGCGAGCTGGAGCGGGCCGCTGACCGTCGCCCGCTGGAACTCCATGACGCCGGCGTACTCGGTGTCGCCGCCCTCGATCTCGACCCGGGTGACCAGCGCGACGGTGACCTGCTCGATGCTCGCCGCGGCTTCCCCGCCGACGAGGTTGACCTGACCCTCAAGAGTCAGCCCGGGCCGGGTGTTCGGGTTGGCCAGCACGGTGTCGACGCTGGGCCCACCCACGCCGAACGCGCTCAGCATCTTCTTGAAGACCATCGGAACTCCCGCTTCACGGTAGACGCACTCCACCGTGGAGCGCGACACGGCTACCGGGGCACCCTAACCGGAGCGGCTGTGAAATCGCTGTAAGCAGCCCCGACGCGGGGAATCAGTCGTCGACGCCCACCACGATGAGCTCCCCCACCTGCTCGCCGATCTGGCGGCGGCCGTCCGACGGCAACCGGGCGTCGGTGATCAACACGTCGGCCTGCTCCAGCGGAGCGATGGTGGCAATGCCGATCGTCTCCCACTTGGTGTGATCGGCGAGGACGACCAGCCTGCGGGCCGCGCCGATCAGACGACGGTTGACCGCCGCCTCCAGCAGGTTCGGCGTGGTGAAGCCGGTGCGCGGACTCATCCCGTGCACGCCGAGGAAGAGCACGTCGACGTTGAGCGAGCCGATCGCCGCCTCGGCCACCGGCCCGGTCAACGCGTCCGACGGGGTACGGATGCCGCCGGTCAGCACCACCGTCTGGTCGGGACGCGGGTTCTGGTAGAGCAGGTCGGCGACCGGGATCGAGTTGGTCACCACGGTCAGTCCGCGTACGTCGGCCAGCCTGGTGGCCAGGGCGGCGGTGGTCGTACCGGCGGACAGGGCGACCGCCATGCCGGGCTCGACCAGGCTCGCGGCCCGCTGCGCGATGGCGCGTTTCTCCGTCTGCTGACGGATCGACTTGGCGGCGAACCCGGGCTCCTCGGCGGAGCCCGGGCCGGCCAGGGTGGCGCCGCCGTGCACCTTGTCGACCAGGCCCCGCTCGGCCAACACCTCCAGATCCCGCCGGATCGTCATGTCGGAGACCCCGAAGCGGCTGACCAGGTGGCTGACGCGCACGCCGCCGCGCTGGCGGATCAGCTCCAGGATGGCGCTCTGCCGTTGCTGGGCGAGCATCGAACCTCCCAACCGAGCGTACGGGAAACGGTACGGACAGCTCAGGAATCGGCCGGCGGTTGCGGCTCAACCGGCGGGACGGCTTCCACCGCCGCTTCCTCACGGACCACGGCCACCTCGCCGGCCGGCAGCAGCAGTTCGCCCCGGCAGGACGTTCCGGTGATCAGGTCGGTGCCGGTGACCTCGAGCCGCGCCTCGGCGTCGGTGTGGTTGATGACGAAGAGCCAGGACGCGTCCGCACCCCGCCGGCGTACCACCTCGACGCCGGTGGGGGCCACCGCCGGCGGACGCGCGCCGGACTCGGCGAGCAGACGGGCCACCAGACGGTCGGTGGCCGCGCCGTCCAGCCGGGTGGCCGCGTACCAGGCCGCGCCCGCGCCGACGCGGTGCCGGGTCAGGGCCGCCACACCGGGCAGCGGGCCGTCGACGTACGAGGCGAGCACCTCGGCTCCCTCCGGGTGCAGCCACTCGGTCCACACGTCGGCGATTGAACCGTCGTCGAGGTTGACCCGCTCGCCCTCACGCAGCGGGAAGAACTCCTCGGTACGCACGCCCAGCAGCTCGCGGAACGCGCCCGGGTAGCCGCCGAGCCGGATGTGGTCGTGCTCGTCGACGATCCCGCTGAAGTAGGTCACCAGCGCGGTGCCGCCGGCCTCGACGTACCGGCGCAGCGCCGCCGCGTCGTCGTCGCGGACCAGGTACAGCGTGGGGGCCAGGACAAGCTTGTAGCCGCCGAGGTCGGTCGACGGGTGCACCACGTCGGTGGTGACGCCGGCCCGCCAGAGCGCGTCGTAGAGGGCCCTGAGCCGGTCGGTGTAGGTGACGTCGACGCTGGGGTGCGAGTCCAGCTCGACGCCCCACCACGCCTCCCAGTCGAAGAGGATGGCCACCTCCGCCTCGACCCGGCTGCCCCGCACCTCGGCGAGCGCCTTCAGGTCGGCACCGAGCCGGCAGACCTCGCGGAACACCTTCGTGTCCGCGCCGGCGTGCGGCACCAGCGCGGAGTGGTACTTCTCCGCGCCCGCCCGGGAGGCCCGCCACTGGAAGAAGAGCACCCCGTCGGCGCCCCGGGCGACATGGGCGAGGCTGTTGCGGCGTAGCTGGCCGGGGGTCTTGGCGAGGTTGCGTGGCTGCCAGTTCACGGCGCTGGTGGAGTGCTCCATGAGCAGCCAGGGCGCCCCACCGGCGACGCCCCGGGTGTGGTCGGCGGCGAACGCCAGCCCGAGGTGCGACTGCGGGTCGGCGGCGGTCAGGTAGTGGTCGTTGGAGACCAGGTCCACGTCCGCGGCCCAGGACCGGTAGTCCATGTACTTCACGCCGGTGCCGATCATGAAGTTCGTGGTGACGGGCTGCGAGACCACCCGCTTGAGCAGGTCGCGCTCGGCGCGCAGCTGGGCGCGCAGCTCGTCGGAGGAGAAGCGCAGGAAGTCCAGCTGTTGGGTGGGGTTGGCGTAGGTCGGCGCGGTCCGCGGCGGGTTGATCTCGGCCCAGTCGTAGTAGCGCTGGCTCCAGAAGCTGGTGCCCCAGGCCGCGTTGAGGGCGTCCAGGTCGCCGTAGCGTTCCCGCAGCCAGCCCCGGAACGCCTCGGCGGTCACGTCGCAGTAGCAGTGCACGTTGTGGCAGCCCAGCTCGTTGGAGACGTGCCACATCACCACGGCGGGGTGCTCGGCGTACCGGGTGGCCACGGCCTCTACCAGGGCGAGCGAACGCTCGCGGAAGATCGGGGAGCTGGGGCAGTACGCCTGCCGTCCGCCGGGCCACAGGATCGTCCCGTCGGCGGTGCGGGGCAGTGTCTCGGGGTGCCGTCGGGCCAGCCACGGGGGTGGGCTGGCGGTGGCGGTGGCCAGGTCGACGTTGATTCCGCCGTCGTGCAGGACGTCGAGCGCCCGGTCCAGCCAGCCGAACTCATAGCGTCCGGGGGCCGGCTCGAGCAGGGCCCAGGAGAAGATCCCGACGGAGACCAGGTCGACCCCGGCCTGGCGCATGAGCGCCACGTCCTGCGCCCAGACCTCCTCGGGCCACTGTTCGGGGTTGTAGTCCGCGCCGTAGTAGATGCCGTCGCCCTGCCAGCTGCCGTGTTGCCCCATGAGAGCAGAGCGTGCCGGGCCGGGACCACCAAGTCAACACTTTCCAACATAGCCGAAGTTTCCAACGTTTACCGCTGAGGCCCCGTTTGGAAACACTGCGGTATCGATCCCGACCTGCCCTCTTGACAGCGCGCCGGTGAGGGGTAGCTTCAAGCGCCACCGGCACTTCGTGTTTGCCAATGTTGGATCGCGATGGATCCATGTTGGCAATCCGGACACCGGCCCCACCTCTGACAACCCCTTGGGCGCAGCACCTCTTCATCCGCAGGAGGCACCATGTCCCGTCCACGCACCGAGGCCGAGTACCTGGCCCGGCTCGTTCCGCCATCCGTCGCCGGCATCGGGCGACGCCGTCTGCTCGCCGGCGCGGCCGGCGCGGGCGCACTGCTCGGCACCGGCGCGCTCGCCGGCTGCGGCTCCGATTCGGGCTCCGGCTCCGGTTCGGGCAGCAAGACCGTCTCGCTCGGCTCGAACCAGTCCGACCCGAACCCGAAGGCGGTCATCGCCAAGGTGATGGACGGGTTCAAGACCTCGACCGGCATCGAGGCCCAGATAAACACGGTGGACCACAACACCTACCAGGAGAACATCAACAACTACCTGCAGGGCAAGCCGGACGACGTGTTCATGTGGTTCGCCGGCTACCGGATGCGGTTCTTCGCCAACAAGGGCCTGGCCGGTGACCTGACCGAGACGTGGGGCAAGCTCTCCGGCTACTCCGACGCCTTCAAGAAGGCGTCCACCGGCGACGACGGCAAGCAGTACTTCGTGCCGACCTCGTACTACCCGTGGGCGATGTTCTACCGCAAGTCGGTGTGGGAGCAGCGGGGCTACCAGGTGCCGAAGACGCTCGACGAGCTCAACACCCTCGGCGCGCAGATGAAGAAGGACGGGCTGAACCCGATCGCCTTCGCCGACAAGGACGGCTGGCCGGCGATGGGCACCTTCGACGTCCTCAACCTGCGGATCAACGGCTACCAGTTCCACGTCGACCTGATGGCCGGCAAGGAGACCTGGACCTCCGACAAGGTCAAGAAGGTCTTCGACACCTGGAAGGGGCTGCTCCCGCTGCACCAGCCCGACAGTCTGGGCCGGACCTGGCAGGAGGCCGCCCAGTCGCTGCAGCAGAAGAAGTCGGGCATGTACCTGCTCGGCCTCTTCGTCGCCCAGCAGTTCGGCAACGACGAACAGAACGACATCGACTTCTTCACCTTCCCGGAGATCGACCCGGCGATCGGGGCGAAGGCCCTGGACGCGCCGATCGACGGCTACATGATGGCCCGCAAGCCGAAGTCCGAGGCGAACGCCAGGAAGCTGCTGGAGTACGTGGGCTCGAAGGACGCCGCGAACATCACGGTGAAGAACGACCCGAGCACCCTCGTCGCCAACAGCGGGGCCGACACCAGCGGCTACACCGCGCTGCAGAAGAAGGCCGCCGAACTGGTCGGCTCGGCCACCGAGATCGCGCAGTTCCTGGACCGGGACACCCGGCCCGACTTCGCCTCCACCGTGATCATCCCGGCCTTCCAGCAGTTCATCAAGAACCCGAACGACATCGACGGGCTGGTCAACAGCATCGAGAACCAGAAGAAGTCGATCTTCTCCAGCTGACGGCGAGAGGGGGAGGACAATCGTGTCCGACCTGCCCCTGATCCAAGCGGATCGCGCCGTGCCGTCACCGGCTTCGACCGCCACCTTCACCGGTGGCGGTCGCGGCCGCCGGCTACGGCTCCTGTCCCGCACCGACCGCGTGGTGATCACGCTGATGGTGCTCGTACCACTGTTGATCGTGGTCGGCCTGGTCTGGCTGCCGGCGCTGGCCACCGTGGCGCTCTCCGGCACCAACTGGGACGGCATCGGCCCCCTCAGCGAGATCACGTGGGTGGGCGGCCGCAACTACTCGGATGTGATCCACAACTATCCGCCGTTCCAGCCGGCGATGCACAACAACCTGCTCTGGCTGGCGGCGCTGTTCGTGGTGGCCACCCCGCTGGGCATGTTCCTGGCCGTCCTGCTCGACAAGGAGATCCGCGGTAGCCGGTTCTACCAGACCGCGCTCTACCTGCCGGTGGTGCTGTCGCTGGCCCTGATCGGGTTCGTCTGGCAGCTCATCTACTCCCGCGACCAGGGTCTGCTCAACGCCGTGCTCGGCACCAGCACCGACTGGTACGGCGACCCGGACGTCAACATCTGGGCGGTGCTCGTCGCCGCCGGCTGGCGGCACGTCGGCTACATCATGCTGCTCTACCTGGCCGGGCTCAAGGGCGTCGATCCGTCGTTGCGCGAGGCGGCCTCGGTCGACGGCGCCTCGGAGACCAGTACCTTCTTCCGGGTGGTGTTCCCGGTGATGCGGCCCATCAACATCATCGTGCTGGTGGTGACGGTGATCGAGTCGCTGCGGGCGTTCGACCTGGTCTGGGTCATCAACAAGGGCCGCAACGGGTTGGAGCTGATCTCCGCCCTGGTGACCTCGAACGTGGTGGGCGAGGCGAGCCGGATCGGCTTCGGTTCGGCGTTGGCGACGATCATGCTGATGATCTCGCTGATCTTCATCACCGCCTACCTGGCCGTCGTCATGAGGGAGGACCGGCGATGAACACCGCGACCATGGCCCGCAAGCCTACGGCCGGTACGCCGGCCCCCCGCCGCGCGCCGCTGCGACCGGCCCGGGTGGTGCTGCACCTGTTCCTGGGCGCGATCGCGATCGGTTGGCTCTTCCCGATCCTCTGGGCGGTGCTGACCTCGCTGCGGTCGTACGAGTACACCGCCATCCACGGTTATGTGTCGTTCGGCGGCTGGACGTTCGACAACTACGTCACCGCCTGGCAGTCCGCCGAGTTCGGCCAACACTTCCTGAACTCGGTCTACATCACCGTCCCGGCGGTGCTGCTGACCCTCTTCCTGGCCTCCTGCGTGGCCTTCGTGATCGCCCGGTTCAGCTGGAAGCTCAACATCGTCCTGCTCGGCCTCTTCACCGCGGCGAACCTGCTGCCGCAGCAGGCGTTGCTGATCCCGCTGTTCCGGATCTTCACCGAGGTCCCGCTGCCGTTGTTCATGAGCGACTCGGAGTTGCTCTACGACAGCTACTGGGGGCTGATCCTGGTCAACGTGGCCTTCCAGTGTGGTTTCTGCGTCTTCGTGCTGAGCAACTACATGAAGGCGCTGCCCCGCGAGCTGTACGAGGCGTCGATGGTCGACGGCGCCAGCATCTGGCGGCAGTACTGGCAGGTGACGATGCCGCTGTGCCGGCCGGCGCTGGCCGCGCTGGCCACCCTGGAGGTGACCTGGATCTACAACGAGTTCTTCTGGGCCACCGTGCTCATGCGCACCGGTGACAAGTTCCCGGTGACCAGCTCGCTGAACAACCTGCGCGGCGAGTTCTTCACCGACAACAACCTCGTCTCGGCCGGCTCGGTGCTGGTCGCCATTCCCACCCTGGTCGTCTTCTTCCTGTTGCAGAAGCAGTTCGTCCGCGGTCTGACCCTGGGAGCTTCCAAGGGATGACATTCGTCCACCTGCGCCGCGCGCGGACCAGCCTGGTGCTGGACGCGCGCGGCTCCGGCCTGCCCCGGGTGCTGCACTGGGGCAGCGACCTGGGCCCGCTGTCCGCCGCCGACCTGGCCGACCTGGCCGCCGTGACCGTTCCGCCGGTGCCGCCCAGCACCTTCGACCAGCCTTGCGTGCTGTCGCTGCTACCCGAGGCGAGCGCCGGCTGGGGTGGTCGCCCCGGGCTGGCCGGCCACCGCGACGGCCGCGACTGGTCGACCGCCTTCCGCCTCGACGCCCTCGACGTGGACGACGCCGGCTCCGACCCGGGTCCGGTGGCCCGGAACGGGGACGCGGTGGGCGTACCCGACGGGACGCGGGACGACGGCGCCGCGCGGGTGACCGTGCGGGCCGCGGACCCGGCCGCCGGGTTGTCGCTCACCATCGAGCTGACCCTCGACCCCACGGGGCTGCTGACGCTGCGGCACCGGCTGCGCAACGACGGCGACTCCGCCTACGAGTTGCGCGAGTTGACGCCGGTGCTGCCGGTGCCGGCGGTCGCCACCGAACTGCTCGACCTCACCGGCCGCTGGTGCCGGGAACGCGCCCCGCAGCGGCACCCGTGGCCGATCGGCGCCTGGGTGCGCGAGGGCCGGCACGGCCGGACCGGACACGACGCGACGCTGCTGCTGGTGGCGGGCACCGCCGGTTTCGGGTTCGGCCACGGCGAGCTGTGGGCGGTACACACCGCCTGGAGCGGCAACCACGTCACTGTCGCCGAGCGCCAGCCCACCGGCGACGCCAGCCTCGGCGGCGGCGAGCTGCTCGCCCCCGGCGAGATCGTGCTGGGACCCGGCGAGGAGTACGCCACCCCGCTGCTGTACGCCGTGCACTCGGCCACCGGGCTGGACGGCCTCAGCGACGTGCTCCACACCCACCTGCGGTCCCGCCCCGAACACCCACGGACCCCTCGACCGGTCACCCTCAACGTCTGGGAGGCCGTCTACTTCGACCACGACCTCACCCGGCTCACCGCCCTGGCCGACCGGGCCGCCGAGGTGGGCGTGGAGCGGTTCGTGCTCGACGATGGCTGGTTCCGTGGCCGGCGGCACGACCAGGCCGGCCTCGGCGACTGGCAGGTCGACGAGACCGTGTGGCCAAACGGGCTCCAGCCCCTGATCGACCACGTCCGTGGACATGGGATGCAGTTCGGGCTCTGGGTCGAGCCGGAGATGGTCAACCCCGACTCCGACCTGTTCCGCGCCCACCCCGACTGGGTGCTCCAGGCCCCGGGCCGGCTGCCGCTGTCGTGGCGGTTCCAGCAGGTGCTCGACCTGGCCAACCCGGACGCGTACGACCACCTGCTCGGCCAGCTCGACACGCTGCTGTCGGAACACGACGGCATCGCCTACCTCAAGTGGGACCACAACCGGGACCTCACCGAGGCCGGGCACGCCGGCCGGCCGGGGGTGCACGCGCAGACCGTGGCCGTCTACCGGCTGCTGGACGAGCTGCGCCGCCGGCACCCCGGGGTGGAGATCGAGAGTTGCTCGTCGGGTGGGGCGCGGGTCGACCTGGAGATCCTGCGCCGCACCGACCGGGTCTGGGCCAGCGACTGCAACGACGCCCTGGAACGGTTGTCGATCCAGCGGTGGACCGGCTTGCTGCTGCCGCCGGAACTGGTCGGCACCCACATCGGGCCGGAACGTTCGCACACCACCCACCGGGTGCACGACCTGGGGTTCCGGGCGGTCACCGCGCTCTTCGGCCACCACGGCATCGAGTGGGACATCAGCGCGATCACCGCCGCCGAGCGGGCCGAGCTGGCCGCCTGGGTGGCGTTGCACAAGCGGCTGCGTCCGCTGCTGCACGGCGGCCGGGTGGTCCGGGTCGACCACCCGGACCCGGCGGTGCAGGCGCACGGCGTGGTCGCCCACGACCGCTCCCACGCGGTGTACGCGGTGTCCCGGGTGGCCACCTCCGCCACGCAGGTCCCCGGGGTGGTGCGGCTGCCCGGCCTCGACCCGGCCCGCCGTTACCGGGTACGCCCACCCGCCGGAGTGCCGGCACCGGCGGTGATGCAACTCGTCCCGCCGGCCTGGCTGGCCACCGACGAGGGTGTGACGCTCGGCGGGGCCGTGATCGGCATGGTCGGTCTGCAGTTGCCCGCGCTGCACCCCGAGCAGGCGCTGCTGCTGGAGGTCACCGCGGTCGACTGAGCCGGGGCGTTCCGAGACGAGAGGTGGCCGGGTCCGCGCGGACCCGGCCACCGGTGTGTTATCCCCGTCAGCTCGCGGTACAGGTCACCGCGGGAACGGGGTTGCTGCCGCTGGCACTGGCGACGAAGCCGAAGGTGGTGCTGGCACCGGTGCCGAGCTGGCCGTTGTAGGAGAGGTTGCGGGCGGTCACCGCCGAACCGCTGCGGGTCACGTCGGCGTTCCATGCCTGGCTGACCGACTGGCCGTTGGTGAAGGTCCAGCGCACCGTCCAGCCGTTGACGGGCCGGTTGCCGGCGGTCACCTTGACCTCGCCCTGGAAGCCGCCCGACCACGAGTTGACCACCGTGTACGTGGCGGTGCAGCCACTCGGGGCCGGCGTGCTGGGCGCCGGAGAGCTCGGCGCGGGTGAACTGGGTGCCGGGCTGGTCGGGGTCGGGGTGGCGCCGCCGTAGACGGAGGCCTCCCGCGAGGTCTGCCGGATCCCGTTGGCACCGTTGAAGATGCGCTGGCCCCAGCTGGTCAGGTTGTTCGGGTTGAAGTTGACCGCCATGTCGAGGTAGCCGACGTAGCTGCTGTTGCCGCTCCATGACCAGCCCAGGTAGCCGATCCCGTTGGCCTGGCTGTACGACAGGATGGTGTCCTCGTCGGGGTTGCCGTCGGTGTGGTCGTGGCCGAACTCGCCGACCACGATCGGCAGCCGGGCGGCGCGGAACCGACCCAGGTAGTCCCTGATCTCGGCGGCGGTGTCGAAGACGCCGTACATGTGGATCGAGAAGACGGTGTTCTTCTGCGGGTCGGCGTCGAACACCCACGCGGCGTTGTCGCGCATGGTGAAGGACCAGTCCTGGCCCCAGTTCGGCCCGTCCACCATGATCGTGTGGCTGAAGCTGTTGGCGCGCAGCCGCTTGATCGCGTTGGCGGTGTCGGTGGCCCAGGTGCCGTAGCCCTGGTTGCCGTACGGCTCGTTGCCGATGTTGACGATGATGTACTTCTCCTGGCCCCGCAGGGCGCTGGCGATGCTCAGCCAGTAGTCGACCGCCCGGTCCAGGGTGATCGCGCCGCTCTCCTCGCCGTAGCCGGTGGTGTCGTGCACCTCGAGCACGCAGATCACCTTGTTGGCCTTGCACAGCGAGACGACGTTGCTGACGTCGGCCGCGCTGTTCCTCGTCCCGCGGTCGCCAGTGTTCAGCACCACCCGGACGGTGTTCGCGCCGAGCGACTTTATGTTGGCGAAGGAGCTGGTCTGCTGCGGGTACCAGGCGTGCGGGTGGTTGACGCCCCGCATGATGAACTCGTTGCCGTTGGCGTCGTAGAGCTTGCCGCCGGAGACGGTGAATCCGGCCGCGGCGTGGGCCGGCTGGACGAAGACGAAGATGGCGGCGAGGGCGGTGAGCAGGGCAACGCCGGCAACGCTGAGTCGCTTTCTCATGGCTGTCCTCAGGAGATGTCGAACCCCGTGCCCTGGAGGGGTGCTGGTGTGGTGACGGTGGCGAAACGGCTGTAGCCCGACAGCCGACGCCCGACTTCCCGATCGTGCTGGCATCAGCGTATGTCGATGGCCCGAGGAAGGCAACCGGTTAAGTTGGGGATCGGGCCACCCGGGGGGAGCGGTGACGACCCACGGGAACGTGGGCCGCCACCGGGCGGCCATCCCCCACCACAGGATGCGACGCCACCGGCCTGAACCGGTTAAGTTACGACGGTAAACCGGTGAAGCCACCCCCGTCAAGGCATCGACACCGACCACTGCAGGGGCCGACCGTGACGATCGCCACCGGTCCTGCGGCACACCGTCGTGCCCCCGAACACCACCGCACGCCGCAACCGGCACGCGGGCCTGTCGGCGGAAACGGACAGCAGGGTTGGCCTCCGCCGGCCGGGGTATCCGGTGACGATCCGTTGGGTGGAAGGAGAAACCTCGAATGGTCACCGTCGGCTACACCCTGATGTGCGAACAGGCCGGCCCCCGGCAGCTCGTCGACTACGCGGTACGGGCGGAGGCCGCCGGTTTCGACCAGCTGGTGATCTCCGACCACTACTATCCGTGGCTGGACTCGCAGGGCCACTCCCCGTACGCCTGGTCGGTACTCGGCGCGATCGCCCACGCCACCAACCGCGCTGATCTGATGTCCTTCGTGACCTGCCCCATCCGTCGGTACCATCCGGCCGTCGTCGCCCAGAAGGCCAGCACCGTCGGGGTGCTCTCCGGCGGCCGGTTCACCCTCGGCCTCGGCGCCGGGGAGAACCTCAACGAACACGTCGTCGGCGCCTGGCCGCACGTGCAGCAGCGGCACGAGATGTTCGAGGAGGCGTTGCAGATCATCCGGCCGCTGCTCAACGGCGAGACGCTGACCTTCTCCGGCAACCACTACGACGTGCCCGAGGCGTACCTCTGGGACCGGCCCGACCGGCCCGTCCCGATGGCCGTCGCCGCGTCCGGACCGTCCTCGGCCGCGCTCGCCGCCGAGTACGCCGACGGCATCGTCGCCACCGAACCCGATCCGCGGATCATCCAGCTCTACGACGACGCGGGCGGCGCCGGCCAGCCCCGCTTCGGGCAGGTCGCCATCTGCTACGGCCCGGACGAGGCCGAGTGCCGCAAGATCGTGCACGACCAGTTCCGCTGGTTCGGCATGGGCTGGAAGGTCAACGCCGACCTGCCCGGTCCGGAGGCGTTCGCCGCCGCCACCCAGTTCGTCCGCGAGGACGACGTCGCCGAGGGGATCTCCTGCGGTCCCGACGTGGACGCACACGTCGAGGCGTTCAAGAAGTTCGTCGACGCCGGCTTCACCCATGTGGCGATCGTCCAGGTGGGTGGCGAGAGCCAACCAATGTTCCTCGACTGGGCGCAGGAGCAACTGCTGCCCCGGCTGCGCGAGCTGTGAGGCCACGACCGACCGCCCCGGGGCGCTTCGGGCCGGCCGAACTGCGGCTCGCCCTGGCCGCGCCCCGGCCGGCGGCCGGTCTGACCAGCGAGTGGCGGCTGGTCGACGGGCTGCGTACGCACACCCGCCGCGCCCCCGGCCCGGGCGGCGACGTCCCACCGGTGGTGCTGGTGCACGGGCTGGCCGTCTCGCACCGGTACCTCACGCCGCTGGCCGTCGCGCTGTCGAGCACCCACCCGGTGTACGCGCCGGACCTGCCCGGCTTCGGCCTCACCGAACACCCCGGGCAGGCGTACGACGTGGCCGGGCACGCCGCGTTCCTGGCGGCCTGGCTCGACACGTACCGGATGCCGCCGGTCTGCCTGGTGGGTCACTCGTTCGGTGCGGAGGTCGCCGCCGCGCTGGCGGCCCGCCGCCCGGACGCCGTCCGCGCGCTGGTGCTCGCCGGCCCCACCACCGACCCGACCGCCCGGTCCCGCGCCGGCCAGGTCGCCCGCTGGCTCGTCGACACCCTGCGGGAGGCCCCGTTGCAGGCGCCGATCCTGCTGCGCGACGTGTGGGACGCCCGCCCCTGGCGGGTGTACACCACCCTCTCCCACTCGGTCCGCAACCCGGTCGAGGAGGACCTGGCCCGGGTCACCGCGCCGACCCTCGTGGTGGCCGGCTCGCGCGACCCGGTCGTACCGCCGGCCTGGCGCTGCCAGGTGACCCGGCTGGTGTCCGACGCCCACCCGGTGGAGGTGCCGGGCGCGGCGCACAACGTCGCCACCACGGCGCCACGGCAGGTCGCCGACGCAATCCGCACCTTGCTCGCCCCAACCCTGCGAAGGTGATCCCATGCGCATCGGCAACACGGACATCCGGCCCGCCGGCGGCGGCGTCGGCTGCCTCCTCATGATCCTCTTCTCGGTCCTCGCCTCGGTGGTGCTGACGGTGCTGCTCAACGTGCTTCTCTGAGCGGGCCCGGACCACGTGGATCGACACGACATGCGGCATGTCGCGGTGACCGGCGACGGGGATGCCGCGACACGCCGCAATCGGCGATGAATCATGCCGCCGGACGACCGCCCGGTTCAGGCCGGGTCCAGGTCCAGGTCGGCGACGACCGGGTAGTGGTCGGAGGCCCGGTCGGCGTCCCCACCCCGCACCACCCACACCCGGCGGGTCAGCTCGGCGACCGGCGCGGTGCCGAGCAGGTAGTCCAGGCGCATCCCGGTGAACTCGGCGCCACCGTGCCGGGTGGGCACGGTCCACCCACCGGCCTCCGGGGCGTCGGCGGCACCGGCCCGCCACAGGTCCACCAGGTCGGCGGCGAGCAGCCGGGACACCGCGCGGGTGTCGACGGTACGACCGTCGCGCCGCAGATGCCGGCGGCGGTGGTGCGCCGGCAGGGCGGCCAGCCGGTCGGTGTGCTCGACGGTCGGGTCCAGGGTGTTCAGGTCCCCGGCGACCAGCGCCAGCGGACCGTCGGCGCGCCGCAGCGCCGCCACCACCCAGTCCGCCTCCATCCGCCGCCGGCCCCCCGAGTACGGGTTCAGGTGGGTGCCGAGCACGGTCAGCGGCCCGGCCGAGGTGACCACCGCCACCCGGGCGGTGGCGTGGTGGAACGGCCGGCGTACCCGGCCGGCGTCGCGCACCCGCAGCGGCGGGCGGACCAGCACCGCCACCGGCTGCCCGAACCAGGAGCCGGCCAGCTGCGGACGCATGCCCACCCGGCCCGCGAACTCGGCGAGCCGCGTACCCCGGTCGAAGCCCCGCAACTCCTGCACCGCCAGCACGTCCGGTCGCTGCGCCAGGACCACGCCGGTCACCAGGTCCAGCCGGTCGGAGCCGTCCCGGTCCCGGCCGCCGGTGCGGATGTTCCAGGTCATCACCCGCAGCACGGCCGGCCCGTCAATCCGCCCGACCGGCGCGGGCAAGTTCGTCGTCCAGCTCGTCGACCTGTTCGGACTCGATCGCCGGTCGGTTGCCCTCGGCCAGGTCCTCGTTGGGCCGGACCACCCAGTAGAGCAACCCGAGCCACAGCGTGCCGAGCAGGATCGCCCCCATGAAGTCGGTGGGGTGGTGCATCCCCCGGTACATCCGGGAGACCGCCACCCCGACCGGCAAGACCACCGCGAGCGTCACGAACAGCCAACGCCACCAGCGGTCGGTACGCGGAAGGACGACCAGCGTCATGGCCGCCCAGAGGCAGATGGTGGCGGCGATGTGGCCGGACGGGAACGAGGAGGTGGGCAGCGGGCCATCGAGGTTGCCGACCGGCGGGCGGGGCCGGTCCACCGCCGCCGACGCGGCCAGGAAGAGGCTCAGCTCGCCGAACATGGCCAGCGCCACGAACAGCACCGGCCGCCAGCGCCGCCACACCGCCAGCACCAGCGGACAGAAGACCAACGAGATCAGCAGGATGGCGTGGGTGTCGCCGGCCTTGCTCCACCAGAAGCTGAACCCGTCCCAGGCCGGGGTGCGCCGGTCGGCGAACCAGCGCGGCACCTCGCTGTCCAGCGTGGCGAGAAAGGTGCCACCGGCGTGGTAGCTGACGAACATCCCGAAGCCGTAGAGCGCGCCGAAGACCAGCACCCAGCCGACCAGCAACTCGAAGACAGCGGCCCGGGGATGCGGCAGCAGGTGTGCCTCGTCGGGGGCCGGGGCCACCTCGTGCGCGGCCTCCGGTTCCAGCCCCTCGGTCCACCCCGGTACCCGCCGGCCCCGCTCCAGCCGCCACAACCGGAAGGCGTACGCGGTGACACCGAGCCAGGCCGCGCCGAGCAGCCAGGCCCCCAGCACGTCGGAGACGAAGTGCACGCCGAGCGCGATCCGGGTCAGGCCGATGAGGAGCACGACCAGGGCGACCAGGGCGATCGCCGGCTTGCGCCAGCGCGGCGACATCGCCGGCAGGAACACCAGCAGCAGCGCCCCGTACGCGACGAACGAGCCGAGCGCGTGGCCGCTGGGAAAGCTGTCCCCGGCGTAGCTGCCAATGGGCACCTTCACCTCGGGGCGCAACCGGTCGACCAGGGTCTTCAGCGCCGGGTCGAGGATCAACGCGCCGAGGCCGGTCACGATCAGGAATACCGCGAGCCGGCCCTGCCGACGGATCAGCAGCCCGATCACGGCGACCGAGACCAACCAGATGATCACCGACCGGCCACCCAGGCCGGTCAGCGCGTTGAGCACGGTGACCAGCGGCCCGTGCGGCGCGACCAGCGCGTTGAGCCAGGCCGCGACGCCGTGGTCGACGTCGTAGAGCGGGGTCCAGTGCACCCGGACCAGCACCAGCAGCAACCCGAACCCGACGCCGGCCCCGAGTACGAGTGCCAGGCCGGCGAGCGTCCGCTCGGTGAAATGACCCAGAGGTCGTCGTAACCCGTCGATGACCGCGCTCACGGCAGCCTCCCTCCGCTCCTGGCGAGGCGCTGTACCCGATCCGCGCTCCGCGTACACCGGAGCTGCCCGCGACGCCGGCTACCGGGAGGTCATCTCACCGGCGTCGGGAAGCGAATCCCGCTCGGTCTCCGACACCCAGAGGTCCGGCCGGGCCGGCTCCGGCGCCCCGATCCGCATCGCCTCCAACTGCGCGGCGAAGGCCAGGCCGCCGAAGAGCGCCATCCCGGTCACGTTGGCCCAGAGCAGCAGGGCCATCATGCCGGTCAACGCGCCGTAGGTCTGGCCGAACCCGCCGCCGAACCTGACGTACGCGGCGAGCAGCAGGCTGGCCAGCCACCACAGGGCGGTGGCGATGCCGGCGCCGAAGACGAGCCAGGTGAGCCCCGGCTGGTTGCGACGCGGCGCGTGCCGGAAGATCACCGCCACGGCGAGCACGGTCAGCCCGAGACTCAACGGCCAGCGGGTCACGTCCCAGACCGCGGCGGCGACGGTGCCCCAGGCGTAGTGCCGTTGCACGGAGTCGCCCATCGCCCGGCCGCCGACCAGGATCAGGAACCCGGCCAACGCCGGCAGGCCGGCCACCACCGCCAGGACGGTGGCCCGCAGGTACTTCCACAGCGCCGGACGGTCCCGCTCGACGCCGTAGATCCGATTGGCGCCGCGTTCGATCTGGGCCATGGTGGTGACCAGGGCGACCAGCCCGGTCAGCAGGCCGAAACTCAGCGCCAGCTCACCCCGACGCTCGATCCGGTCACCCTCGCCGAGCAGCTCGCGGACCACCTCCACGCTCTGGCCCGGGGTGAGGGCCAGCACGGTGTCCGCGACGACCTGCCCACCCTCCTCCACACCCAGCTCGCTGACCAAACCGGTCAACGCGATCATGAAGGGCACCACGGCGAGGCAGAGCTGCAGGGCCAGGGCGCGCGAATGGCTGAAGCCGTCGCCGTAGCGGAACCGGACGAACGCGTCCCGCAGCAGGCACCAGCCGCCGTGTCGGCGCAGGGTGTGCCAGGCATCGTCGGCGGAGAGCTCGCGCGCCGCCATCAGCCGGGTCTCCGGCACCAGCCGGGTGCTACTCACGGCCCGCCTCCTCGACCAGCCGCTCGCCCCGCTCCCCCGCCGCCCCAGCGTCGCGGGCCAGGTCCGGGTCCCGCTCAGGACGCGGTACACAGAGCCAGAGCGACGCGGGCCGGATCTCCACCCGCAGCGAGCGCCCCGGCTCGATCAGGTCGCCGTCGAGCTGGCGGGGCTGGGGCCGGTCGCTGGAGATCTCGACCCGGCGGGCCCGGAACACCTCCATCCGGGGCACGCTGCCGCGCCGACGCACCACCGCCCAACCCAGGGCCAGCCAGTGTCGCAGCGTACGCGGGGTGAGCACGGCCACGTCGAGCCAGCCGTCGTCCGGCTCGGCGTCGGTGAGCAGGCGTACCCCGCCCTGGAGCCGGCCCACGTTGGCGACCAGCACCGAGCGGGCCCGGCGGCGCAGCGGCGGCCGGTCGTCCATGCTGACGGTGACCCGCATCGGCCGGTCGCGCAGGTGTCTGGCGGCGCCCACGACGTACGCCAGCCAGCCGATCCGCGCCTTGGTCGCCTCGGAGGTGTCCTGGAGCATCTGGGCGTCGAAGCCCATCCCGGCCATCACGGCGAAGTGCCGGTCGCCGACCGCGCCGACGTCCAGCCGGCGCAGGCCGCGCTCCACGGCGGTCGCCAGCCCGGCGGCGAGGTCTCCGGACAGACCAAGGTTGGCGGCGAGCAGGTTGCCGGTGCCCTGCGGCAGGACGGCCAGCGCGGTGTCGGTGCCGACCAACCCGCTGACGCAGGCCATCACGGTGCCGTCGCCGCCGCAGGCGAAGACGACCTGGGCGCCGTCACGGACGGCCGCCGCCGTCTGGCCCCGGCCCGGGTCCTCCACGGTGGTCTCGTACCAGACCGGCCGGGGCCAGCCGGCGGCGGCCAGCGCGTCGTCCACGGTGCGGCGGAACGTATCGAGATCAACCACCTTGACCGGGTTGACCACGACCGCCGAGCGCGGCGCGGGATCGTCGGCGGTCACCGGGCGTTCCTGCTCTGCACCGTCCACGGCGCCAGTGTGCAGCAACCGGGGCCGGTCAGCGACCCGGCGGTGAGCGACGGTCGTCACCGCCCGCGGTCCGGCCGTCGCGGTGTGACCCGCTCAGGCCGCCGCGCGTACCGCGGTCTCGACCCGGCCGCGCAGGTCGTTCAGGTCCAGCCCGGCCTCGGTGAGCACCAGCGCGGCGAGCCCGCCGCCCTCGCGGAGCAGCCCGAGCAGGATGTGCTCGGTGCCGATGTGCCGGTGGCGCAGCCGCAGCGCCTCCCGCAGGGACAGCTCCAGCACCTTCTTCGCCCGCGGGGAGAAACGCCCGTCGTCGTGCCGGCGGAGACCCCAGCGGCGGCGCGGGGCCGGCGCGGCCTCGCGCAGCGCGTCCGGGCCGAAGGACTCCTCGATCCGGGCGACGATCGCGGTCAGGTCGATGCCGATCTCCCGCAGCGCGGCGGCGTCGGCCTCGCCGAGCCCGCTGGCGCCGCGGGCGGTGTGCCGGGCGACGCGGGCGCGCAGGTCGCTGCTGTCCGCACCGGCGTCGGCGAGCACCCGGCCGGCGAGCGCGTCGCCGTCGGCGAGCAGTGCGAGCAGCAGGTGCTCGGTGCCGACCGGGTGCCGCCCTGCGGCCCGGGCCTCCTCGACCGCCCGGTGGACCGCCGCGCGGGACCGGTCGGTGAACCGTTCGAACATCACGCCTCCCTGTTGCCGGGTACCGCCGGTCGCCCGGCGTGCTTCTTGTGGACCGCCTGCCTGCTGACCTCGAGCGCGTCGGCGATCTCCTGCCAGGACCAGCCCTGCCGGCGGGCGTTGTCCACCTGGACGATCTCCAACCGTTCGAGCAGCCGGCGCAGGGCGAGCACCGCGCGGAGCCCGACCCTGGGGTCGGTGCTGCCGGCGGCCGCCGCGAGTTCCGTAGCCTGACTCATGTCGTCAACCTACGTTGACAGCACGGGTATGTCAACCTACGTTGACGCCGCGGGCGTCCCGCCGGGTTCGAACTCGACGGCGCCCACTGCACGATCGGCTGATCGGACCGGGCGTCCGCCGACACGAGCGGCCGGACGCCCGATCCGGGGCTGCAACGGTGTTACCGTCCGCAGGTGTTCCGTCGCCGCTCCGCCACGCTGACCGTCCCGGCCGCCCGCCGCCTGACCGTCGGCCAGGTCACGTTGGAGGTCGCCGACGGCAGCGTGGCCGGGCACCGGTACCGGGCCAACTTCGACGCGTGGCACGTCGACCCGGAGCTGCCGCTGGCGGTGGTCGCCGACGGCATGGGCGACGGCGAGGGCAGCCTCCTGGCCGCCACCGTCGCGACCGAGACCCTGACGGAACTGGTCCGGGCCGGGTGGCCGACGGTCGGGCCGCGCGAGCTACGCGCCGCCGTCGCCGAGGCCCAGATCCGGGTACGCCGGACCGGCGCCGCCCTGGACGAGCTGACCGGCTGCACCCTCACCGCACTGCTGGCCGACCCGGACGGCGAACACTGCTGGATCGTCCAGCTCGGCGACTCCCGGGCGTACCGGCTGCGCGGCGGGGTGCTGGAGCTGGTCACCGTCGACCACACCATGGCCTGGCTCGGGGTGCTGCACGGCTGGTGGCCGGCGAACTCCCCGGAGGCCGCACGGGCCCGCTACCAGCTCCTGCGTTACGTCGGCCATCCCGACCGGCCGGAGGCGGACCTGCTCGCCCTGCCGCTGCGCCCCGGCGACACCTGGCTGCTCTGCACCGACGGGGTCAGCGACCAGCTCGACTACCACCGGCTGCGGGACCTGCTGTCCGGGCGGGCTCCGGCCGACGCCGTCCAGGCTCTGCTCGACGCCACCCTCGGCGAGGGCGGCGTCGACAACGCCACCGCCGCCGTGCTGCGCGTCCGCTCCGCCACCTGACCCCGGCTCGTGTCGCGATCCCCGCCCGCCACGCGGGCGGTCCGGCTAGCGTCGGAGGGGACGACGTCGGCCGCGTGCACCGCGCCCCGGGAGGTGAGCCGGATGACCGCATCCGTCGACGGGCCGGTGGTCGCCGGCGTAAGCCTTGCTCCGCACGGCATGCAGGTGGTCCGCCTGGCCGCGCAGGAGGCCGCCGCGCACCGCCGGGATCTGACCCTGCTGCACGCCTTCAACTGGGAGGCGGCCTTCGAGGCCCCGTCGATCGTCGGCCCGCGGGCCGAGGCCGAGGAGTTGATCGCCCGGGCCTCGGCGGTCGCCCACGAGGTGGAACCGTCGGTGTCCGTCCACGCCGAGATCGTCGAGGGACCGCCGGTCGCGGCGCTGGCCCGCCGCTCCGGATCGGCGTTCCTGCTGGCCGTGGGCGACGGCGGCATGGCGCACCATGCGGGTTGCGTGCCGGCCGACCGGCCGGCGGTGCAGCTCGCCGCCCGGGCCGGTTGCCCGGTGCTGGTGGGCCGTCAGGAGCCGCCACCGTCCGGCCCGGTGCTGGTCGGGGTGGACGGGTCGGAGAGCGCACCGGCCACGCTCGAATTCGCACTGAACTGCGCGGACCGCCGGCAGGCTCGGCTGGTGGCGATCCGGGTGGTCGAACCGGGGCACCCCGACGGGAACCGGGACACCCTATCCGAGACGATCACCCGGGTCGGCCGGGCCTATCCCGGGGTGGCCATCGAATGCCACACCGTACGCGGCGACCCGGGCATCGTCCTGGTGGAGCAGTCCCGCACCGCGCAGCTCACCGTCGTCGGCGCCCGGGGCGACGAGCCGTGGCGCGGCATGTTGGGCGCGGTCAGCCAGGCCCTGCTGTACCACGCGCCGTCGCCGGTCATCGTCGTGCGTGGCATCGCCGGCGGGCCGGCGGGTGGGCAGGGCACCCCTGACGCCCGGGACCAACGACCCTGATCCGGGCCGCCCGGGGCAGGAAAGCTGGACCATGCCCGGGACGAATCACGCTTCTGGGTGCAGAGTTCCCCGACGTGCGAGAGGCTATTGCAGCATGGACACCGCTCTCGACCTGCACGGTCCGCTGACCGACGACGAGCTGCGCCGACTGGACGCCTACTGGCGGGCGGCCAACTACCTGACCGTCGGGCAGATCTACCTGCTGGACAACCCGCTGCTGCGGGAGCCGTTGCAGCCGGAGCACGTCAAGCCGCGGCTGCTCGGCCACTGGGGCACCAGTCCCGGCCTGAACCTCCTCTACACCCACCTCAACCGGGTCATCGTCAACCGGGACCTCTCGACCATCTTCATCACCGGTCCGGGGCACGGCGGCCCGGCGCTGGTCGCGAACACCTGGCTGGAAGGCACCTACAGCGAGCTGTACCACGACATCGGCCGGGACGAGACCGGCATGCGGCGGCTGTTTCGCCAGTTCTCCTTCCCCGGCGGCATCCCCAGCCACGTGGCGCCGGAGGTGCCGGGCTCGATCCACGAGGGCGGCGAACTGGGGTACGCCCTCAGCCACGCCTACGGCGCGGCGTTCGACAACCCCAACCTGCTGGTGGCCTGCGTGATCGGCGACGGCGAGGCGGAGACCGGCCCGCTGGCCGGCAGTTGGCTGTCCAACGTCTTCCTCAATCCGGCCCGAGACGGTGCCGTGCTGCCCATCCTGCACCTCAACGGGTACAAGATCGCCAACCCGACGGTGCTGGACCGGATCCCCGCCGGTGACCTGCTCGACATGATGCGCGGTTTCGGCCACCAGCCGTACCTGGTCGAGGGCGACGACCCCGCCACGGTGCACCACCTGCTGGCCGCCACCCTGGACCGGGTCTGCGACGAGATCGCCGAGATCCAGCGTCGGGCGCGCTCCGGCGGAACGGTCGAACGCCCCCGCTGGCCGATGATCATCCTGCGTACGCCGAAGGGCTGGACCGGTCCCCGCGAGGTCGACGGCAAACAGGTCGAGGGAACCTACCGTGCTCACCAGGTGCCGGTCGCCGACGTACGGAAGAACCCCGAGCACCTGGCCGACCTGGAACGCTGGCTGCGCAGCTACCACCCGGAGGAACTGTTCGACGCCACCGGCGGCCCGGTCGAGGAACTGACTGCCCTGCCCCCGCGGGGCGACCGGCGGATGAGCGCCAACCCGGTGGCCAACGGCGGACGCCTGCTGCGGGACCTGGACCTGCCGGACTTCCGTGACTACGCGGTCGACGTCACCGAACCGGGCCAGCCGGCGGTGGGCGCCACCGGCGTGCTCGGCACGTGGGTACGCGACGTGATCAGCCGCAACCCGCAGACCTTCCGCCTGTTCGGCCCCGACGAGATCGCCTCCAACCGACTCAGCGCCTCCTTCGAGGTCACCGACCGGACGTTCGTCGCCGGCACCGTCGAGGGCGACGACCACCTCTCCCCGGACGGCCGGGTGATGGAGGTGCTCTCCGAGCATCTGTGCCAGGGGTGGCTGGAGGGCTACCTGCTCACCGGACGGCACGGCATCTTCACCAGCTACGAGGCGTTCATCCACATCGTCGACTCGATGGTCAACCAGCACGCCAAGTGGCTGAAGGTGACCCGGGGCATCCCGTGGCGGCAGCCGGTGGCGTCGCTGAACTACCTGCTCTCCAGCCACGTGTGGCAGCAGGACCACAACGGTTTCTCGCACCAGGACCCGGGCTTCATCGACCATATGGTCAACAAGAAGGCCGAAGTGGTGCGGGTGTACCTGCCGCCGGACGGCAACACGCTGCTCTCCACGATGGACCACTGCCTGCGCAGCCGGAACTACATCAACGTGGTGGTGGCCGGCAAGCAGCCGTCGCCGAGTTGGCTGAGCATGGACGAGGCGGTCCACCACTGCCGGCGTGGTCTGGGCATCTGGGGCTGGGCCAGCACCGACGAGGGCAGTGAACCGGACGTGGTGCTCGCCTGCGCCGGCGACGTACCGACCCTGGAGACCCTCGCCGCGGCCGACCTGCTCCGGCGGCACCTGCCCGAACTGAAGGTGCGGGTGGTCAACGTGGTCGACCTGATGCGCCTGCAACCGCCGTCGGAACATCCGCACGGTCTGCCGGACAAGGAGTTCGACACCATCTTCACCCGTGACAAGCCGATCATCTTCGCGTACCACGGCTACCCGTGGCTGATCCACCGGCTCACCTACCGCCGCACCAACCACGGCAACCTGCACGTGCGCGGCTACAAGGAGGAGGGCACCACCACCACCCCGTTCGACATGGTGATGCTCAACGACCTGGACCGGTTCCACCTGGTCATCGACGTGATCGACCGGGTGCCGGGACTCGCCTCCCGCGCCGCCCACCTGCGTCAGGAGATGGTCGATGCCCGGCAGAGCTGCCGGGACCACACCCGCCGGTACGGCGAGGACGACCCGCGGGTCGCCGAGTGGCGCTGGATCCGCGAGACCGACCCGACCGACGCGTCCGGGACGACGGCATGAGCGGCGACGAGATCCTGGTCGGCTTCGACGGTTCCGCCGACGCCAAGCTGGCGTTGCGGTGGGCACTGGACGAGGCCCGGCACAGCGGGTGTCCGGTGCGCCTGGCGTACGTCTTCGAGTGGCTGACCGTCGGCGGTTGGGTCGGTCCGGGGGTGGCCCCCGGGGTCTGGCCGGACGAGACGGCCCGCCGGCAGGTCGAGGAACTGGTCGGCAGAGCCGCGGCGGACGCCGCCGCCCAACGGCCCGGTGTCACCGTGCACGGTGTGGTCCTCGACGGCCCGCCCGCCGTGGTCCTGCAGGAACGTTCCGCCGAGGCGGGGCTGCTGGTGCTGGGCAGCCGGGGGCACGGCGGCTTCGGTGGTCTGCTCGCCGGCTCCACCGCCGTCGCGGTGACCGCCCACGCGCACTGCCCGGTGGTGGTGGTCCGCGAGGGGCGCACCGGCGCGGCGGGGCCGGTCGTGGTGGGCTTCGACGGTTCCGAGTCGTCCCGGGTGGCACTGGGGTTCGCGGTGGAGCACGCCGCGAAGCGGACGGTGCCGCTGCGGGTCGTGCGGGTGTTCGAGCCGCCGAGCGGCCGGCGGCGGCCGGCGGACCGCGACGAGCAGGCCACCGCCGCCGAGGAGCGGGCCGTGGTGGAGGAGTCGCTCGCCGGATGGCGGGAAACCTGCCCCGACGTGACGGTCGAGATTGTGGCGGTGCCCGGCAAGCCGGCCGCGACGCTGGTCGAGGCGAGCCGGGACGCCCAGCTCGTGGTGGTGGGCAGCCGGGGCCGGGGCGGGCTGCGCGGGATGCTGCTCGGCTCGGTCAGCCAGCAGCTC
>NZ_SMJY01000079.1:0-24508 GCF_004348355.1 Micromonospora sp. KC721
GCCACCCACCACCCCGCCGCCCATCCCGGGGCAGCGGGTGGACAACCCGTATCTGAACGCCAAGGGGTACGTGAACCCGGAGTGGAAGGCCAAGGCCGAGTCGGTGCCCGGCGGCAACCGCGTCTCGAACACCCCGACCGCGGTCTGGCTGGACCGGATCGCCGCCATCAACGGCACGCCGGACAGCAGCTCGAACGGCGCCATGGGGCTGCGGGACCACCTGGACGAGGCGCTGCGGCAGGGCGCCGACTACATCCAGATCGTGATCTACAACCTGCCCGGCCGGGACTGCTCGGCGCTCGCCTCCAACGGTGAGTTGAAGGCCCACGAGCTGCCCCGCTACAAGGCCGAGTACATCGACCCGATCGCCGCGATCCAGGGTGACGCGAAGTACCGTAACCTGCGGATCATCAACGTCGTCGAGATCGACTCGCTGCCGAACCTGGTGACCAACACCTCCGGCAACCCGGGCGGCACGGTCATGTGCGACACGGTCAAGAACAACGGCGCGTACGTCAACGGCGTCGGCTACGCCCTGGCCAAGCTGGGCGCGATTCCGAACGTCTACAACTACATCGACGCCGCGCACCACGGCTGGATCGGCTGGGACAGCAACTTCGGCCCGACCGCGCAGATCCTGCGCGAGGCGGCCGGCGCGTCCGGCAGCACCCCGGCCAACGTGCACGGCTTCATCGTCAACACCGCGAACTACTCGGCCCTGCGGGAGCCGCACTTCAAGGTGACCGACAACGTGGGCGGGACGTCCGTCCGGCAGTCCAAGTGGATCGACTGGAACTTCTACGTCGACGAGCTCTCCTTCGCCCAGGCGTTCCGCAGGGAACTGGTCACCAAGGGCTTCGACGAGAAGATCGGCATGCTGATCGACACCTCCCGTAACGGGTGGGGTGGCTCGGCCCGGCCGACCGGCCCCGGCCCGATGACCAGCGTCGACGCTTACGTCAACGGTGGTCGGGTCGACCGGCGGCACCACACCGGCAACTGGTGCAACCAGGCCGGCGCGGGTCTGGGCGAGCGTCCCAAGGCGGCTCCGGAGCCCGGCATCGACGCCTACGTCTGGGTCAAGCCCCCGGGCGAGTCGGACGGCTCCAGCAAGGAGATCCCCAACACCGAGGGCAAGGGCTTCGACCGGATGTGCGACCCGACCTACGAGGGCAACGCCCGCAACGGCTACAACATGAGCGGCGCCCTGCCGGACGCCCCGATCTCGGGTGCCTGGTTCCCGGCGCAGTTCGCCGAGCTGATGCGCAACGCCTACCCGCCGCTCTCCTGACCCGGCGGACGGCCTACCTACCGCGGCAGGAGTGAGGCACTGCCGCGGCAGGTTCCCCCGGGCCCCTGGCCCGACCGGTCACCCGGTCGGGCCAGGGGCCCCCACCGTGGCACCGCCACTCAGGGGACGGTCCGCTCGATCGCCGCCGGCCCCAGCTCGGCCAGATCCCGGCGGGCCCGCTCGATGTTCTCCGGGGTCAGGTCCTGCCCCCGGGCCGCCACCAGATCCTCCGGCTCCCACTGCTGCTCGGCCCCGGTACGGATGTTGTCCGGGGCCGCGCCGGTGCCGGTGCCGGTCGCACCAGTGCCCGCCGCGTACGGGTCGCCCACCAGTTCGTCCGTGCCGCCGCCCGGTTCGGTGAAGGCCGGATTGTCGCGGTCCGGGCCGCCGTCGGTGGCCAACTGCGGCACGGTGGTCTCGTCGTCGACCGCGGCGGCCACCTCGGGGCTCTCCTCCAGCGGCCGGCCGCGGTTGGGGTCACGATCCGTCATGGTGCTGCCCTCCTGTCCCAGGACGCTCTGATCTCGCGTACCCCGCTGGGACGGGCCCATGCCGGCGCGGATCAGACCTCCTGGGCCTCCTCGACGGTGGGCGGCTCGACCGGGCGGAGCCACTGCCAGGCCAGCATGGCCACCCCGAAGAGCAACATCAGCAGACCGGCCCACAGGTTGATCCGCAGACCCTGCGCCTTGTCGATCTCCGGCTGCCCGTCGAAGAGGCCGACCAGGCCGACGAGCACGCCGTACACGACGAACAGGCCACCGATCACCCGGCGGATGTCGAACAGCCGGGACGCCGCGGACCTCGCCCGCTCCGCCTCGGTCTCCTCGACCAGCGGATCCTGCGACCGCTCGCTGTGCTGTTCCATGGAGTCGACCTTCCTCTCGTGTCGCCGCCGGGGGACCGGCGTCAGAAGAGCGGGATGTGGCCTCAGAAGACCGGGATGTACAGGACCACGGCCAGGACCAGGACGATCGCGCCGAGCAGCACCGGCGAGCGCCACCAGACCCGGTCGCCGGCCAGCACGTCGCCCTTCAGGTCCACCCCGCCCATGCCGTAGACCAGGCCCTGGAGTTCGTCGTCGGGCTTGGGGCGGGTCAGCGGGGTGACGACCGCGGCCACCACGGCGACCGTGGCGAAGGCGATGCCCGCCCCCCAGAAGCTCTCCTCCAGGTCGGAGTTGAAGTGCAGCACCCCGCCCTTGTAGAGCAGGTACGTGGCGAGCGCGGCCAGGGTGCCGGACAGCAGCGACCAGAAACCGGCCAGCGGGCTCATCCGCTTCCAGAACATGCCGATGATGAAGGTCGCGAACAGCGGGGCGTTGAACAGCGAGAAGAGCGCCTGGATGTAGTTCATGATGTTGCTGAATCCGGCCGCGATGAACGCCGTGCCGATGCCGACCAACACGCCGCCGACGGTGGCGAGCCGGCCCACCCGGACGTAGTACTCGTCCGAGCCGTCGCGGCGCACGTACGCCTGCCAGATGTCGTACGTGAAGACGGTGTTGAAGCCGCTGACGTTGGCCGCCATGCCGGCCATGAACGAGGCGACCAGACCGGTCACCGCGATCCCGAGCACCCCGTTGGGGAGCAGGTCGCGCATCAGCAGCGGAATCGCGTTGTTGTAGACCAGATCGCCCTCGCTGGCGCCCAGCCCCTGCACGGTGACCATGGCGATCAGGCCCGGGATGATGGTGACCGCCGGGATCAGCAGCTTCGGGTAGGCGGCGATGATCGGGGTCCGCCGGGCGGCGCTCATGTTCCGCGCCGACAGGGCCCGCTGCACCTCGGCGAAGTTGGTGGTCCAGTAACCGAAGGAGAGCACGAAACCGAGACCGAAGACGATGCCGATCCAGTGCGCGCCCAGCGGGTTGTCGGTGCTGCCGGTGCCCTGCCAGGCGTGCAGGCCGGCCTCGCCGAGCCGGGACTCGCGGACGGCGTCCATCAGGCCGCTCACGCCGCCGACCTTGACCAGGCCGATCACGGTGATCGGCACCAGACCGGCGATGATCACGAAGAACTGGAGCACCTCGTTGTAGATCGCGCCGGAGAGCCCGCCGACGGTGATGTACGCCAGCACGATCACCGCGCCGACCACGATCGCGACCCACAGCGGCCAGCCGAGCAACGCCTGCATGATCAGCGCCAGCGCGTACAGGTTGACCCCGGCGATGAGCACCTGGGCCACCGCGAAGCTGATCGCGTTGAGCAGGTGGGTCGGCCGGTTGAAGCGCAGCCGCAGGTACTCGGGGACGCTGCGGACCCGGGAGCCGTAGTAGAAGGGCATCATCACGATGCCGAGAAAGACCATCGCCGGGACGGCGCCGATCCAGTAGTAGTGCAGGGTCATCATGCCGTACTGGGCGCCGTTGGCGGCCATCCCGATGATCTCCAGCGCGCCGAGGTTCGCCGAGACGAAGGCCAGCCCGGTCACCCAGGCCGGCAGCGAACGCCCGGAGAGAAAGAAGTCGACACTGGTCCGGATGGCCCGGCGGGCGGCGAAACCGACACCGAGCACGGTGACGAAATAGAGCGCGAGAATTCCGTAGTCCAGCCCGTTCATGCTCAGCCGGAGGCCGCCACCGTCCATTCCCCCACCCTTCGTCGTGTACGTGGGCGAGCTACTACCCCGATGATCGGCTTTCCACGCGCGACGTACGGCACACGCGCGGGCACCCCGGTCGATGTGCGACCGGGGTGCCCCGACAGCGCGGTCAGCGACCGAGGACCCGGTCCAGGAAATCCCGGTACTGGCGGACCGCCACCCGCAGCTGCTCGGTGTCGGCCGAGCCGGCGTCCCGCCAGTCGCCGATCCGCTGCTTCTGCGCGGAGAGCGCGGCCGAGAGCGCCTCGATGGCCTCCTCGACCAGTGCCTGTGCCTCGCCGACCGCCGCCCGGGGGTCGTCCACGAAGCGGAGCTGGACCTCCCGCCAACGGTCCCGGAACGCCTGCGCCGCGTCCGCCTCGAACAGGGTCGCCGCGTGCGTCGGGACGTTCGCCCCGGTCGCCCCGGCGGCGGCCGTCACCGGGTCCGCTGCCGTCGTCCCGGCGTCCGGGTCGACCATCGTCGGCACGGCGCTGCCGTATCCGGCGGCCGGCGCGTCGCCGTCGCGCCGCACGCCGTCCGGGCCGGCTGCGGTTGCGGTCACGACGTCGGGGTGGGTGGCCTCCCAGCGGTCGCGGTCGTGGATGCGGTCGGCGGCCGTCGGGTCGGCCCGCTCGTCGTCGAACGGATCGGTCCGTCCCGGTGCCCCGTCGCCGGGCAGCGCGGTGTCCTCCTGCCGGGCGTCCCGTTCGTCCTCCGGACGCCCGCTGGCCAGTGCCGAGGCGGCGACCGCGTCGCCCACCGTGGCCGCGCCGAAGACGGTCGGCAGCGGGGCCGGGTCGTGGAACTCCGGTCGGTCGCCGTCGTCGTCGCCGTCACGCTCCCGCCCCTGGTACGGGCGGAGGCCGTTGCGGTCCCGGTGCGCGGTCGCGTCGGCGGTGGGTGGAACGGGCACCGGCGCGGACCGCACCGCCTCCGGGTGCTCCTGGTTGGCCTGCTGCTCTTCCTGGCGCATGGCGGATCTCCTCAGCGGCTGGTGACGTCGTGCGGGCTGTCCGGTCGGCGCTGCGCCGGCGGTTGCTGCCCGACCGGCTCCTCGCCGAGCAGGTCGGCGAAGAGGGTCCGGTAGTGCACGAGGGCCTGGCGTAGCTCCTCGGTGCTGGCCTCGCCCCGCTCGTTGCGGAGCCGGATCTCGTGCGCGTCCCGGTAGTGGGTGAGGGTGCGGGCGTGCTCGACGGAGAGGTGGGCGATCTGCTCCGGGAAGTCCCCGGTGGGGTAACCCCGTTCCGCGATGAGCCGACTGACCAGTTCGTCGGCGTCACCGACCGTCTCGGCCGGGGAGTCGACGAAACGCACCTGGAGTTCCTCCCAGGCGGCGGCGTACCTGGCACGGGCAGGCGGGTCCAGCGGAGTGAGTTCGAGTTCGGCGTGCCGGCGTTCCCGCTCGCGCAGCTCCCGTTCCGCGGCGGTACGGTTGTCCCGTTCCGCGACGAGCCGGTCGTACTCGGGGCCGAAGCGGTGCTTGAGCGTGCGGCGTCGGCCGGCCACGACGGCCGCGGCGACCAGCGCCGCGACCACCAGCACGGCGAGCACCACAACGATTACCTGCGTGGGCGACATGGCTCCTCCTTCGCCCCCTGGTATTCCCTCCGTCCGGTGATCGCCAATCCCGATCCGGTCGATTTTCCTGCCGCTCAGCCGGCCGCCCGATCGACACGGGCAAAAGTTGACTCGTTCCAGAGAACGCGCTTGGGTGGGGTGATGCCGATCGAGCCCGGGAGTGCGCCACAGGGCACCCCGGCGCGTCGCCCCCACCGCCAGAACCGATCAGGAGGACAGCGATGAGCGAACAGATCGACAACAAGCCCATCCTCACCACCCGCCAGGGCCACCCGGTCCACAACAACCAGCAGCAGCGCACGGTCGGCTCGCGCGGCCCGGCGACACTGGAGAACTACCACTTCCTGGAGAAGATCAGCCACTTCGACCGGGAGCGGATCCCCGAGCGGGTGGTGCACGCCCGCGGCTTCGTCGCGCACGGCGAGTTCGAGGCGTACGGCACGATCGGCGACCAGCCGGCGTCGACGTACACCCGGGCCAAGCTCTTCCAGACCAGGGGCAAGAAGACGCCGGTCACCATCCGGTTCTCCACCGTCATCGGCGGCCGGGACTCCTCCGAGGCGGCCCGCGACCCGCGCGGCTTCGCGGTCAAGTTCCGCACCGAGGACGGCAACTGGGACATGGTCGGCAACAACCTCCAGGTCTTCTTCATCCGCGACGCGATCAAGTTCCCGGATGTGATCCACGCGTTGAAGCCGGACCCGGTGACCTTCCGCCAGGAACCCAACCGGATCTTCGACTTCATGTCGAACACACCCGAGGCCATGCACATGCTGACCTGGCTGTTCAGCCCGTACGGCATCCCGAAGAACTACCGCACGATGCGCGGCTCCGGGGTGAACACGTACCGGCTGGTCAACGCCGACGGCGAGGGCGTGCTGGTCAAGTTCCACTGGCTCTCCCAGCAGGGTGAGCACAACCTCACCGAGGCGCAGGCACAGGAGATCCAGGCCAAGGAGCTCGGCCACGCCTCGAAGGACCTCTACGAGGCCATCGAGCGCGGCGAGTACCCGCAGTGGGAGCTCAACGTCCAGATCATGAGCGACGACGAGCACCCGGAGTTGGACTTCGACCCGCTCGACGACACCAAGATCTGGCCGGAGGAGGACTTCCCGTACCTCCCTGTCGGAATGATGACTCTCAACCGGAACATCACCGACCACCACAACGAGAACGAGCAGATCGCCTTCGGCACCGGTGTGCTGGTCGACGGCATCGACTTCTCCGACGACAAGATGCTGGTCGGTCGCACCTTCTCCTACTCGGACACCCAGCGCTACCGGGTCGGTCCGAACTACCTTCAGCTGCCGGTCAACCGGCCCCGCGAGGACGTGGTGGTCAGCACCAACCAGACCGGCGGCGCGATGTCGTACGGGGTGGACAACCGGGGTGCCAACCCGCACATCAACTTCGAGCCGTCCTCGCTGGCCGGGCTGCGCGAGGCGGACGAGTCCTACCGGGAGTACCGTCCCTTCGTCTCGGGTCAGGTCGTGAAGGCCCCGATCGAGCGGCAGGACAACTACTCCCAGGCTGGCCGGCGGTACCGCGAAATGGCCGACTGGGAGCGTGACGACCTCATCCTCAACCTGGTGACCAACCTGTCCCAGTGCGACAAGCACATCCAGGAAAAGATGGTCTGGCACTTCAGCCAGTGCGACGAGGAATACGGCCGCCGGGTCGCCGAGGGTCTCGGTCTTTCGGTCCCCGCCTGAGCTTCGTCCCGGCCGGCGCCCCGATGGCGCCGGCCGGGCGTCTGGCGGGGGGTCCGGCGGGCCCACCGGCATCCACAGCGGAGCGCAACGGGGCGGTTGTCGACCGGTAGTGCTCCGCGCCCCGATTACGTATCCTGCCCAAGGCGCCCGTGTCGGTGCCCGGCGCCGTGGCCGGGTTCTGCCCGGCCGGTGCCGGCGCCACCGCTGCCATCCCTTCGGGCGAGGACTCAATGGACACCCACGACTGGTCGATCCGCGCCAAGCTGACCGCACTGGTCGTGACCCCGGTCGCTGCCCTGGTGGCACTCTGGATCTTCACCACCACGCTCACCCTCGGCCCCGCACTCGACCTGCTCGCCTCGCGTACCTTCCTCGAGGATCTCGGTCGTCCCGGCGGGGCGGCCGTTCTGGAGTTGCAACACGAACGGCGGCTCTCGGCGGTCCAGCTCGCCGGCACGACGTCGCTGCCGGCCCTGGCCGAGCAGCGGCGGCGCACCGACAGCGCGGTGGCGGAGCTGCGCCGGCGCATCGGCGCGGAGCGACTGCGCGACGCCGGCGGCGACCTGCTCGGTGATCGCTTGGACAGGCTGGCCGCCGCCCTCGACGCGTTGCCGACCGGGCGCGCTCTCATCGACCGCCGGCAGGTCGACCGGGGCGACGCGAACGCCCTCTACACCGGCGTCATCGAGATGACCTTCCAGGCATTCCACGCCATCGCCCACGGGCCCGAACCGGAGCTGACCCGGCAGGCATTGGCGATCATCAACCTCGGCCGGGCCCGTGAGCTGCTCAGCGAGACCGACGCGCTGGTGGCCGGGGCGATCACCGACGGCCGGTTCGCCGGAGGGGAGCACCTGCGGCTGGCGCAGACCGTCGGCAACGAACGGTTCCTCGCCGAGACGGCCGTCGCCGACCTTCCCGCCGAAGACCGGACCGCCTACCAGGGGCTGCTGACCGGGGAGGAGTTCGTCCGGCTGCGCGCCATGCAGCAGACCCTGCTGCGCGCCGACCCGTCGGCGCGTCCGCCGGTGGACGGCCGCGCGTGGCTGACCAGCTACGAGGCCGTACGGCAACAGCTGCACGACTTCGAGGTGCGCCAGGGCGACGCGCTGGCCGAACGCACCGTGCCAGTGGCCGTCACCATCCTGGTCCGGCTCGCTGCCGCCGGGGTGCTCGGGCTGCTGGCGGTCGTGGCGTCGATCCTGGTCGCGCTGCGGGTCGGGCGTACGCTGGTCCGCCGGCTCACCGGCGTGCGGGCCGCCGCCCTGGAGATGGCCGAGCACCGGCTTCCCGACGTGGTGGCCCGGCTACGCCGGGGCGAACAGGTCGACGTGGCGCGCGAGGCGCCGCCGCTGGAGTACGGCGCCGACGAGATCGGCGACGTCGGACGCGCCTTCAACGAGGTCCGGCGCACCGCGGTCAGCGCCGCCGTCGACGAGGTCACCCTGCGTCGGGGCCTCAACGAGGTGTTCCTCAATCTCGCCCGCCGCAGCCAGGGCCTGGTGCACCGGCAGCTCGCCCTGCTCGACGGAATGGAGCGGCGCACCGAGGACCCGGACGAGCTGGCCGACCTGTTCCGGGTCGACCATCTCGCCACCCGACTCCGCCGGCACGCCGAGGACCTGGTCATCCTCGCCGGGGCGGTCCCCGGACGGGGGTGGCGACAGCCGGTCGCCGTGCTGGACGTGGTCCGCGGCGCGGTCTCCGAGGTCGAGGCGTACGACCGGGTGGACGTCGGAGAGCTACCGCCCGCCGGGGTGGAGGGCCGGGCCGTCGCCGACGTGACCCACCTGCTCGCCGAGCTGATCGAGAACGCCACCGCCTTCTCCGCGCCGGATACCCGGGTGCAGATCGTTGGCCAGCAGGTGCCCAAGGGGTACGTCGTCGAGATCACCGACCGCGGGCTGGGGATGTCACCGGGCGCGGTCGAGGAGGCCAACCGCCGCCTGACGGATCCACCCGACTTCGACCCGGCCGACAGCGCCCGACTCGGACTCTTCGTGGTGGCCCGCCTCGCCGCCCGGCACGGCGTTCTGGTCACCCTCCGCGCCGAGCAGCTCGGTGGGCTGACCGCCGTGGTGCTCGTGCCGGCCGACCTGATCACCGACGAGCCACCCGGCCCGCCGGTGCCGGTGGCCCGCCCGAGCGTTCCGGTCAGTCGGCTGGGCGCCCCGATCCGGCCCCGGCCTGCCCGGCGCACCCGGGAACGCCCCGACCAGACCGTGCTGCCGTTCGCGCCGACGCGCACCTCCACGGTGCAGACCGCCCCGGACGGCGACGGCCTGCCCCGCCGGGTCCGCCGGCGTGGGCCCGCCGCCCGTCCCCGGTCGCAAGCCCCGGAGGCCCCGACGCCGCGTTCGCCCGAGGAGGTACGCCGGCAGATGTCCGCGCTGCAGGCCGGCACCGCGCGAGGCCGGCGGGAGGGCGGCACGCTGCACCCGTTGCCGCCGGACGCGGCCGAGCCGGCGGCCACCGACGGCCCCTGGGCCGCTGAGCCGCCCCCGTCGCCGGCCGAGCCGGCGGCGGCGCCCGAATCCCCGACCGCGAGTGAGAGGGACGCCTAGTGGTGCACACGACGAGGCAGAGCGCCGACCTCGGCTGGTTGCTGGACGAACTGGTGGAGCGGGTGCCCCCCGCCCTGGAGGCGGTGGTGCTCTCCGCCGACGGCCTGCTGCTCGGGGCGTCCAGCGGCATGGACACCGCCGACGCCGAACACCTCTGCGCCCTGGCCTCCGGCTTCTCCAGCCTGGCCAAGGGCGCCAGCCGGCACCTGGACGCCGGCGGCGTGCGACAGACGGTGGTGGAGATGGAATCCGCCTACCTGTTCGTCACGGCCGCCGGTCAGGGCACCTGCCTGGCCGTGGTCTGCGAGGCCGACGCGGACATCGGTTTCGTGGCGTACGAGATGGCGCGGCTGGTGATCCGGGTCGGCGAGAACCTGACCGCGCCGGCTCGGACGGCGGCAGGAGACGTCGATGCGAGCTGAGCCGCCGGGCCCTCAACACGAGTGGTTGGACGGCGATGCTGGTCCGGTGGTCCGGCCGTACACCCTGACCGGTGGTCGGGTACGCCCGGCCGTCGACGGGTACGACCTGGTCGCGTTCGTGTTGGCGAACGGTGATCCCGCCGGCCGGCCGGCGTTGCAGCCCGAACACCGGCGTCTGGTCGAACTGGCCCGGCGTCCGGTCGCGGTGGCGGACCTCGCCGCCGACCTGGACCTCGCCGTGGGCGTCGTCCGCGTTCTTCTCGGCGACCTGCTCGCCCGGGGGCTGGTCTCGGTGCACGAGCCGCCGGCCGCCGCACTTCCCGACAACGACATCCTCAAGGCGGTGGTCAGTGGACTACGTGCGCTCTGACCGGGACTCCTCCGGGGCCCGGTTGCCGCTGGCTCTCAAGATCCTCGTCGCCGGTGGCTTCGGCGCAGGCAAGACGACGTTGGTGAGCGCCCTGAGCGAGGTGCGCCCCCTGCAGACCGAGGAGGTGCTGACCAGCGTCAGCATCGGCACCGACGATCTCTCGGGGGTGGAGGGGAAGACCACCACCACTGTGGCGATGGACTTCGGCCGGATCACCATCACCGAGGATCTGCAGGTCTACCTCTTCGGCACGCCGGGCCAGGACCGGTTCTGGTTCCTCTGGGACGAGCTGGCCTTCGGGGCGCTGGGTGCGGTGGTGCTCGCCGACACCCGCCGGCTCGCCGACTGCTTCCCCTCGATCGACTACTTCGAGCAGCGGGGCATCCCGTTCGTGGTCGGAGTGAACCACTTCGACGGGGCCCGTCAGTTCGGCACCGAGGCGGTCCGGCAGGCGTTGGACATCGACCCGCAGGTGCCGGTGGTGCGCTGCGACGCGCGGGACCGTCAGTCCGCGAAGATGGTGCTGATCTCCCTGGTCGAGCACGTGGCCCGGCAGCGGGGCGAACCGGTTCCGGTGGCCTGATCCCGGATCGGGGTGGCCGGCGGATCGTCCCGCCGCGGCCCGTCGTACCCCTGGTTGCCGGCCGGTCGCCCCCGACCTCGGCGGCCGCGCGGGCGGGATCTGAGGAAAGGGGCCTGCCGGGCGCGTCCGGCGGGAAAGCTCGGGTGGGACCGGCAGCAACGGTGGAGGGAGCAGCGGTGGCCAGTGACATCGTCCACATCGGTGGTTACACGGCGGCCAGCGGAGGACGGGGGGACGGCATCGTGGCCGCCCGGCGCGACCCGACCTCGGGAGAGTTGACGCCGCTCGGCACGGTGGCGGTCACCGATTCGCCCTCCTTCCTCGCCCGGCACCCGGCCCGGCCGGTGCTGTACGCGGTGAACGAGCTGCCCGAGGGCCGGGTCAGCGCCTTCGCAGTGGGGCAGCGGGGCGAACTGACTCCGCTGGCCGTCCGGGCGACCGGGGGCGCCGAGCCTTGCCATCTGGCGGTCGCCCCGGACGGCGGGCACCTCTTCGTCGCCAACTACGGCGGCGGCAGCGTCGCGGTCCTTCCGCTCGACGACCGGGGGGTGCCGGGGGAGCGTAGCGACCTCGTCCGACACGACGGCCACGGCCCGGACCCGCACCGCCAGGAGCAGGCGCACTGCCACATGGTCTCCCCGGACCCGGGCACCGGTCCGCTGCTCGCGGTCGACCTCGGCACCGACTCGATCTACCGCTACGACCTGGCCACGGGCCGGCTGGTGCCCCGCACACCCCGGGCGCGTACCGCTCCCGGCAGCGGCCCGCGTCACCTGGCCCGGCACCCCGACGGGCGGCGCTGCTGGGTGGCGGGCGAACTCGACGCGACCGTCACCGCGTACGAGTTGACCGCGGACGGGGCGCTGCACCAGCGGGGGCGAGTCGAGGCCAGCGGCCGGGCCGGGCATGTCCAGCCCTCGGAGATCGCCGTCGGTCCGGACGGGCGTTTCCTGTACGTCGGCAACCGCGGGGTCGGCACGGTGGCGGTCTTCGCGCTCGACGGTGAGCTGCCGCGGCTGGTGGCGGAGGTGGCGACCGGCGGGGAGTGGCCGCGGCATTTCGCGCTGGTCGGCGAACACCTCTACGTCGCCGACGAGCGGGCCGACATGGTGCGGGTGTTCCACGTGGATCCCGGCTCGGGGGTGCCGGATCCGCTCGGCGAGCCGGTCGGAGTGTCGAGCCCCACGTGTATCCTGCCGTGAAGCGGGCGCCGCTGCGGGCGAAAAATCCACGTCTGGGAACGGACTGACTACTCACTGTGGTGAAATGGTGATCAACTGTTTCTCCTCAGTAACTTTCGTCCGAACGGTTATGGCGGTAAGCGCCCGACCTGCGCAAGATGGTCGGCGTGTCTGGCCGCCATCGCATGCGTTCAAGTGTCCGTGGAGCAGGAGCCGCAGCCGTGGCGACCGCGCTCGCCGTCGTGGTCGCCGGAACCTGGTTCGGGTACCAGCAGCTGGCCGGTCCGTCCTGCTCGGGGGAGATTCAGCTCACCGTGGCCGCCACGCCGGAACTGGCGCCGGCGGTCGGTGACGCCGCCGACCAGTGGGTCAAGGACGGCGCAGCGGTCGGCGGAACCTGTATCGCGGTCACCGTCGCCTCTGCCGACTCGGTCGAGGTGGCCGCTGCGGTCGCCGGCAAGCACGGCGCCACCCTCGCCGGCGTGGGCCAGGCCAGTGGCACGGCGGTCACCCCGGACGTCTGGATCCCGGACTCCTCCACCTGGCTGCTGCGGCTGAAGAACAACGGCGCCACCGCGTTCGCCCCGGGCAACGGCGCGTCGATCGCCCGCAGCCCCATCGTGGTGGCCATGCCGGAGCCGGTCGCCTCCCGTCTCGGCTGGCCGGACGAGAAGCTCAGTTGGACCGACCTGCTCCGGGCGGTCAGCAGCGACAAGCCGTTGCGTGCCGGGATCGTCGAACCGACCCGGGATGCCGCCGGCCTGTCCGGCCTGCTCTCCCTGACCGCCGCCGCCAGCGCCTCCGGCGGGGACGCGCAGAAGGCCACCACCGGCGCCCTGCGGGCCCTGGCCACCGGTCGCTCGGCGCTGCGGCAGGATTTGCTCGCCCGGTTCCCGCGCTCCAACGACCCGGCGTCCATCGCCAGCGCGCTCTCCGCAGCCGCGCTGTCCGAGGAGGACGTCATGGCGTACAACAACACCAAGCCGCCGATCCCGCTGGCCGCGCTCTACCTGGAGCCGTCGCCGATGCCGCTGGACTACCCGTACGCGGTGCTGCCCGGCATCGAGCCGTCGAAGGCCTCGGCCGCCCGGGTCCTCTACGAACTGCTCACCACCCAGGGTTTCAAAAACCGGCTGGCCGCCCAGTCGCTGCGCGCCCCGGACGGCAACTGGGGTGAGGGCTTCAGGGCGCTGCAGGGCGCCCCGAGCCCGGCCGGCGGCCAGTCCACCGTCCCGCCGGCCGGTGTCGGCGCCGCGGGTGGCCTGGATCCGGTCGCGATAGACCGTGCGGTCTCCGGCTGGTCCATCGCGACGCAGTCCGGTCGGATGCTCTGCGTCATCGACGTCTCCGGCTCCATGAAGACGGAGGTGCCCTCCGCCAACAACGCCAGCCGTGCCCAGGTGACCGTGGCGGCGGCCAGCCGTGGCCTGAGCCTGTTCGACGACACCTGGTCGATCGGCCTGTGGACGTTCTCCACCAACCTCGTGGGCTCCCGGGACTGGCGGGAGATCGTGCCGATCAATCCGCTGTCGAGCAACCGGAGCAAGCTGGAGCAGGGGCTGGGCTTCGTCCGGCCGTCCGACGGCAACACCGGCCTGTACGACACGATGCTCGAGGCGTACAAGAGGGTCCAGCAGGACTGGGAGCCGGGCCGGGTCAACTCGGTGGTGCTCTTCACCGACGGCAAGAACGAGGACGACAACGGCATCTCGCAGGCCAAGCTGCTCAGCGAGCTGAAGGAGTTGGCGGACCCGGAGCGTCCGGTGCAGGTGGTCATCATCGGTATCGGCAACGGCGTCTCCAAGGCCGAACTCCAGTCGATCACCAATATCACCGGTGGCGGGACCTTCGTCACCGAGGACCCGACCAAGATCGGTGACATCTTCCTCAAGGCGATCGCGCTGCGCCCGAACGCGCCGCGCTGAGTCCAGCACGGCATGGACCGCCGCACCGGAGCCTCCGGTACGGCGGTCCATGCCTGGTGACCAGGGAAAACTGACGGCTATGCGTCCGAGGTGATCGGTAATCATCGTGCTGAGGCAAGATGTCGGAAACGCTCCGGCGTCGCTGCCGCCCAAAGGGCAACGGCGGGCCGGAGCCGACTCGCACGATGAGGGGAGGGCCCGGTGAGTTCGGCAACCTTGTCCACGCCCACCCCGACGTCGTCGGTGCCGACCACCCGCAGCGCCGGGCCGGTCGCCCGGGCCGACCAGCGGGCGTACGTGCGGCTCCTGGTCGTCCTCGACACCACCGTTCTCTGCCTCGCCGTGCTGGCCGGGTACGCCGCCCGCTTCGGTGACCGGACGCCGGTCGGTTCGGAGATCCCCTACGTCCTGGTGGCCCCGGGTCTGGTGCTCGCCTGGCTGGTCTCGCTCAAGGTGATGCGCTGCTACGACGACCGGGTACTCGGCTACGGCGCCGACGAGTACCGGCGGGTCAGCGCGGCCAGCCTGCGGCTCGCCGGTGGCATCGCGATCGCCGGCTACATCGCCGACGTCGGCGTCTCCCGTGGCTTCCTCGCCATCTCCTTCGCCTTCGGCACGGCGGCCCTGGTGGTCACCCGGTTCGCCGCCCGCAAGCGGCTGCACCGGGCCCGGTACCAGGGTGCCGGCTGGTCCCGCCGGGTGCTGGTCGTCGGCGACACCGCGCACGTGCTGGAACTTGTGCACACCCTGCGCCGGGAGCCGTACGCCGGCTACCAGGTGGTCGGCGCCTGCATCCCCGACGCGCTGCTCGCGCCGGTGCCGCAGCGGCTCAGCGACGTGCCGGTGGTGGGCTCGCTGCGGGGGGTGCCCGAGGCGGCGGCGGCGATCGGGGCGGACACTGTGGCGGTGACCGCCTCCGGCGAGCTGACCGCGACCCGGTTGCGCCGGCTGGGCTGGCAGTTGGAGGGCACCGGGATCGATCTGGTGGTGGCGCCGGCGTTGACCGACGTCGCGGGGCCCCGTATCCACACCCGGCCGGTCGCCGGCCTGCCCCTGATCCACGTCGAGGCCCCCGAGTTCCGGGGTGCCCGCAAGCTGGTCAAGGAACTCGCCGACCGTACCCTCGCCGCGGTGGCGCTGCTGTTGGCCCTGCCGTCTCTCGCGGTGATCGCACTGGCCATCCGGCTGGACAGCCGAGGGCCGGTGCTGTTCCGGCAGACCCGGGTCGGGCAGGGCGGGCGCGAGTTCGCGGTGCTCAAGTTCCGCACCATGGTGGTGAACGCCGATCAGCTCCTGGCCGAGCTGGCCGCTCGTAACGAGACCGACGGGTTGTTGTTCAAGATGCGCGACGACCCCCGGGTGACCCGGGTCGGCCGGTGGTTGCGCAAGTGGTCCCTGGACGAGCTGCCCCAACTGGTCAACGTGCTACTCGGGCAGATGAGCCTGGTCGGCCCGCGACCGCCGCTGCCGTCCGAGGTGGCCCGGTACGACGGCGACGTGGCCCGCCGCCTGCTGGTGAAGCCGGGCATGACCGGGCTCTGGCAGGTCAGCGGCCGATCCGACCTGAGCTGGGAGGACGGCATCCGGCTGGACCTGTACTACGTGGAGAACTGGTCGCTCGCCGCCGACCTGACCATCCTCTGGAAAACCTTCGGCGCGGTGCTGCGCCGTCGCGGGGCGTACTGAGCGCGGGTGTTCCGGGCGCGGTCGGGGCGGCGCGGGTACCGGTCGGGGCGCGGGTCGGTCCGGCAGCGGGGTCGACCGGTGCCCCGATCAGCACCTGTCGGGCCCGGTCGTCCGGTCCGCGCATCATCGTCACTCCTTCTGACCAGGCCCGACGGCCCTACGGTGGGGGTACGCTCGGCCCCACCATGGCAGATGACAGCGGTTCTGCCGGACCACTCGTGAGTATGGCCGCCGAGCTGGACGCCGCGGCCGGCGCCCTGCTGGCCGTGTGGGAGACCGCGCGGGAGCAGACGGCCAGCCCGCTGTCGGACGCGCAGCTGCGGGCGGTCATGGTGGTGGAGCGGCACGACGGGATCAATCTCCGCCGGCTCGCGTCCCGGTTGGACATGCTGCTCTCCTCGGCGAGCCGGCTGTGTGACCGGCTGGTCGCGGCCGGGATGCTGAAACGCGAGCCGGGCCGCCTGGACCGGCGTGAGATCGCCCTGCATCTGACTGGGCAGGCGCGGCGGCTCCTCACCGAGTTGCGGCAGGACCGCCGGCGGCGGCTGGCCGAGGTGCTCGCCGGCATGAGCGGCCAGGGACGGGAGGAACTGCTGCGCGGCATCCGCGAGTTCGACCGGGTGGCCCGGCAGTGTGAGGGACCGACGGAGCCGACGGACGGGCGGCCGACGCCCGCTCGTCCCTCGTTCCGCGTCGCGGCAGAGCGGGGCGTCCGGCGCCTCTGACACCCCCGGTTTGGCCGCGATCATGACCGGATGGCCGCGAGACGGTCACCGGGTCACTGCCGGCGGCCGAGCCAACCGGACGGTCGGGCGACGATCTGGCGGACCACCGCACCGGCACCGCCGACCACCGCGGACTCCGCCCCGAGCGCGGCGGCGCGGACCGAGACGGGGGACCAGGCGGCGGTCAGTACCCGGGCGGTCAGCTCGGTGGCGACGGGCGGGCGCAGCCAGCGGGCGAGGGTCGCGTACCCGCCGCCGAGGACCACGGTGTCCAAATCGAGCAGGTTCACCACGCCCGCGACGGCGACACCGAGGGCGGTACCGGCCGCGCGCAGCGCGGCGCGGGTCGCCGGATCGCCCGCGGCGGCGAGGTCGGCCAACCGGCGGGCGGCGGTGTCGGCCGGCAGGTCCGCGCCCGAGAGGCCGGCCGCGCCGAGGATGGCCTCCTGACCGGCGTACGTCTCCAGGCAACCCCGGCCGCCGCAGCGGCATCCCGGCCCGGCCGGGTCGACCGGCACGTGACCCAGCTCACCGCTCCAGCCTCGGGCGCCCCGGAAGAGGGTGCCGTCCAGAACGATCCCGGCGCCGATGCCGATCTCCCCCGAGACGTGCAGGAAACTACTGGTGCCGGGCACGGCGTGCAGCTCGCCGAGAGCGGCCAGGTTCGCCTCGTTGTCGACGGTCAGCGCCGGCACCCCGTCCACCGTGCCGGTGAGCGGTGGATGGCCGGCGAGCAGGGCGGGGACGTCCACGTCGCGCCAGCCGAGGTTGGGGGCGAGGCGGACCAGCCCGTGGGCGTCGACAAGCCCTGGCACGGCCAGGGTGGCGCCGGCCAGGGTGATCCCCAGCCGGTCGGCCGCGGCGCGGGCCCGCCCGGCCAGCTCCACCAGGCGGACCAGCGCCTCGGTGGGGGAGACGGGACGCAGGTCGGCCCGGCGTACCTCGTGATGGCGGACGGTGCCGGTCAGGTCGACGACGCAGGCGGCCAGATAGTCGACGTTGATCTCCAGCCCGAGCCCGGCGGGCCCGTCGGCGGCGAGCCGCAACCCACGGGCGGGCCGCCCCGCCCCCGTGCGTGGCTCGGGATCGACCTCGGCGACCATCCGGCCGGCGATCAGGTCGTCGACCACCGCCGAGACGGTGGCCCGGGTGAGGCCGGTGTCGGCGGCGATCGCGGCCCGGGAGGGTGGACGGTCGGCGGCGGCGATCCGCCCCAGCACCACGGCGAGGTTGAGTTCGCGCAGGCTGCCCTGGCGGACCGCCCCGGCGATGTTGGCACTGGTCACCGCTTGACAATGCCACACCGCCCCCTTTAATCCAACCACTGAACAAATAGGGACGACACCACCGACCGGAGGCTCGAACCTGCACACCGCGAACCCGCCGGCCGGACCCGGGCAGACCCGGTCATCCGGTCGTGATCCGGACCTGGTTTGCTGCCGGTCATGGCGGGCACCAGGATCTCCCGGCGCGGGAACGCGGCGCACCGGTTCTACAGCGTCGTGGTGTTCGTGGTGCTCGCCTCACTGGACAACGTGGCGATCGGCCTGGTTCCCCCGCTGTACGGGTCGATCTCCGGCGCGCTGGGCGTACCAAAGGGCCTGCTCGGGCTGGTCACCGCAGCGAGTTTCCTGGTCAGCGCGGTCGCGGCGGTGGCCTGGGCGTACGTGGGTGACCGGGCGGATCGGAAACCGCTGCTCATGGTCGGCACGCTGATCTGGGCCGCCGGCACCGGCGCCAGCGGTCTTGCCCCGGACTATCCGGTGTTTCTGGCCGCCCAACTGCTGGCCGCGGTCGGGCTGGGCGCGGTCGGTTCGGTCGGGTTCTCCGTGGTCACCGACCTGATCTCGCCGCGTCGCCGGGGGTTGGTGATGAGCTTCTGGGGCCTGTCGCAGGGGGTGGGCACGCTCGTCGGCACGCTCACCGGCGGCATCCTCGGCAGTACCGACTGGCGACGCCCGTTCCTGGCGGTGACCGTGGTCGGCATGGCGGCCACCGTCGCGTACCTGTTCACCTACGACGTGCGGCGGGGCCAGAGCGAGCCGGAACTGGCCCGGGCGATGGACGCCGGCGGCGAGTACGACCACCGGATCAGCCGTGCCGACCTGCCCCGGATCCTGGCCCGGCGGACCAACCGCTGGCTGATCCTGCAGGGCCTGACCGCGCAGGCGGCGTTCGGGTCGTTGGTCTGGCTGCCGGTGCTGTTCGAGCAGCGGGCCCGGGAGCAGGGCTACTCGGCGGTCACCGCGGTGCTGGTGGGCAGCCTCTTCGCGACCCTGTTCCAGCTCGGCGGGGTGCTCTCGATCGTGGGTGGCCTCGTCGGCGACGCGCTGCAACGGCGTACGCCCCGGGGGCGGGCCCTGGTCGCGGCGGCGGGGGTGCTCGCGGCCCTGCCGTTCTATCTGGTCCTGTTCCTGGTGCCGATCCGGATCGACGTGCCGGACGGCGGCAGCTCCGCGGCGGTGGTGAGCGCGGTGCTGGCCAGCGTACTGACCGAGCCGACGGTCGGGCTGAGCCTGCTCACCGCCGTGGTGGCCCTGGCCCTGACCTCGGCGAACTCGCCGAACTGGTTCGCCCTGATCGCCGACGTGAACCCGCCGGAGCATCGGGGCACGGTGTACAGCCTGGGCAACCTGGTCAACGGAGTCGGCCGGGCGGCCGGTAACGGGCTGGTCGGGGCGGCCTTCGACGGTCTGCGGGCGGCGTTCCCGCCGCCGTTGAACTACGCCGTCGGGCTGGCCGCCTTTCAGCTCTTCTTCATCCCCACCGGGCTGATGTACTGGCTCGCCGCCCGCACCTCACCCGAGGACATCCACTCGATGCGTACGCTGCTGCACTCCCGCGCCGACCACCTGTGACACCCGCCCAACTCCAACCCCGACCCCGGCGGCGACTCCGGCGATCACGAAGTTGGCGGCAGTGGAAGAGATCCACAGCGCCGCCAACTTCATGACCAATGCGGGAACGCGGGGAGGTGGGTCAGGGGCGGAGCCAGACGGTGACGTCGGTGGGGATGCGGCCGTCGGCGTCGAGGGGTGCGCTGCTGTGCAGCACCTCGCCGCCCGGCGCGGGCACCGGCGCGGCGCCGAAGTTGGTCATCACGATCAGCCCCCGGTTGCGGAACGCCAGCACCTGGTCACCGGTGGAGAGCCACTCCAGCGGCCCCCGGCCCAGCCCGTGCTCGCGGCGCAGCCGCAACGCGGTGCGGTACATCTCGTACGTCGAGCCGGGCACGCCGCGCTGCCGGTCCAGGGCGTACTCCGCCCAGGACGACGGCTGCGGCAGCCAGCTCGCGTCGGTCGGCCCGAACCCGTACGACGGCGCGTCGGCCTCCCACGGGATCGGCACCCGGCAGCCGTCCCGGCCACGCTGGGTGTGCCCGCTGCGCTGCCAGGTCGGATCCTGCCGGGCCTCGTCCGGCAGCGTGGTGTGCTCCGGCAGCCCCAACTCCTCGCCCTGGTACAGGTAGGCGGAGCCGGGCAGCGCCAGCATCAGCAGGCTGGCCGCCCGGGCCCGACGCAGCCCCAGCGCGGCGTCCGGCTGCGGGTCGCCGACCCCGATGCCGTTGTGCCGGCCGCCGTCGGCGGTCAGGCCCAGCCGGGACGCGTGCCGGACCACGTCGTGGTTGGACAGCACCCAGGTCGTCGGTGCGCCGACCGCGTCGGTGGCCTCCAGGGAGCGCGTGATCACCGCGTACTGGGCGGGCGCGGTCCACGCCGCGAGTAGGTACTCGAAGTTGAACGCCTGGTGCATCTCGTCCGGGCGGACGTAGCGGGCCAGCCGCTCGGCCGGCTCCACCCAGGCCTCGGCGACCAGGACCCGCTCGCCGGAGTACTTCTCGAGCAGCCGGCGCCACTCGCGGTAGATCTCGTGCACGCCGTCCTGGTCCCACATCGGGGGCCGGGGCTTGGCCGCCTCCTGGCCGGAGAGGATCTCCTGCGGCTCCTCCCAGTTGGCCAGGTCGGCCTGCTTGATCAGGCCGTGCGCCACGTCCACCCGGAAGCCGTCCACCCCCCGGTCCAGCCAGAACCGCAGCACGTCCAGGAACTCCGCCCGGACCTGCGGATTGTCCCAGTTCAGGTCGGGCTGACCGGTGTCGAACAGGTGCAGGTACCACTGGCCGGGGCGCCCGTCCGGCTCGGTGACCCGGGTCCAGGCCGGGCCGCCGAACACGCTCTGCCAGTCGTTCGGCGGCTGGTCGCCGTCGGGGCCCAGGCCGTCGCGGAAGATGTAGCGGGCCCGCTCCGGGCTGCCCGGCGGGGCGGCCAACGCCTCGGTGAACCAGCGGTGGGCGCAAGAGGTGTGGTTCGGCACCAGGTCGACGATGACCTTGAGCCCACGGCCGTGCGCCTCGCCGATCAGCCGGTCGGCGTCCGACAGCTTTCCGAACAACGGGTCGACGTCCCGGTAGTCGGCCACGTCGTACCCCGCGTCGGCCTGTGGCGACGGGTAGAACGGCGACAACCAGACCGCGTCGATCCCCAACTCGACGAGGTGGCCGAGTCGCGCGGTGATGCCCGGCAGGTCACCCATGCCGTCGCCGTCGGAGTCGGCGAACGAACGCGGGTAGATCTGGTAGATGACGGCCTCGGTCCACCACCCGGTGGCCGGTCCGGCGGGCTGTTCCTGCTGGATCGCGTCGGTGTTCAGAGCGTGCTCCCTGTCTCGAGCCATGGGTGGGTCGATTCCGTTCAGTGTGCCCGGGGTGGGGCGGTCGACTCCCGCACCACGAGCCGAGTGGGCAGGATCACCGGGCGGGTCGTGCCGTCGGCGTCGGTAGGTGGTGCCGGTGCCGGTCCCGGGTACGGCTCGCCGTGGTACGCGCCGAGCGGGTCGAGCAGCAGCCGGGCGGCGAGCCGGCCCTGCTCGGCGGCGGGCTGGGCGATGGTGCTCAACCCCAGCACGCCGGCGAGGTCGTGGTCGTCGATGCCGATCACGCTGACGTCCTGCGGAACCCGCAGGCCGGCGTCGCGCAGGGCGCTGAGCGCACCCATCGCCATCTCGTCGCAGGAGGCGAAGATCGCGGTGGGCGGTTCGCCCCGGGCGAGCAACTCGGCGGTGGCCCGGGCGCCACCGGCGAGGGAGAACGTGGACTCGACGTCGAGGCTCGGGTCCGGAACGACGCCCGCCGCGCGCAGCGCCTCACGGTAGCCGCGGCGGCGGTCCAGGTGGGTGGTGAAGGCGAGCTCGTCGTCCGGGTCACCGGAGATGTGCGCGATCCGGCGGTGCCCCAGGTCGAGCAGGTGCCGGGTGGCGGTCCGGGCGGCGGCCACGTCGTCGATGCGGACGCACGGCCAGCCCGGTACGTCCCCACCGGAGCTGATGGTGATCCCGGGCAGGTCCAACTGAGCCAGCGCGGTCAGGTCGGCCGGCCCCAGCGGGGTGGCGACCAGCATGATCGCGTCCGCGCGCTTGTGCAGGTTGGCGGTGCGCAGTACCCGCTGGCGGACCTGCTCCCGGCCGCCCAGGTTGTACAGCAGCAGGTCGTACCCGGCCTCGTGGAGGAACTCCTCGATGGCCTCGACGACGGTGGCGAAGAACCACCGGGTGAGCCGGGGGGCCACCACGGCCACCGTTCCGGTCCGGCCACCGGCCAGCCGGGAGGCGCTCGGCGAGACCGCGTACTCCAACTTCTCGGCGGCGGCGAGCACCCGCTGGCGGGTCGCTGCGGAGACCGTCGGCAGCCCGCGCAGCGCCCGGGAGACGGTGGCGGTGGAAACCCCGGCGAGCCGGGCCACATCATCAATCCTGGTCATGGTGTTCCCTTACGTCACGACGGCACCGCCGCCGCCCAACACGGCGGGCGGCGGCGGTGCGCCGTCAGCCCTTGACGCTACCGGCGAGCAGGCCGCGTACGAAGTAGCGCTGCAGGGACAGGAACACGATCAGCGGTACGACGATCGAGACGAACGCGCCCGCGGTGAGCCGCTGCCACTCGTTGCCCCGGCTGCCGGCCAATTCGGCCAGCCGGACGGTGAGCGGGGCGGTCTCGTTGCCACCGCCCGCGAAGATCAGCGCCACCAGCAGGTCGTTCCAGACCCAGAGGAACTGGAAGATACCGAAGGCCGCCAGGGCCGGGGTGATCAACGGCAGGACGATGGTACGGAAGATCCTGGGGTGGCTGGCCCCGTCGACCCGGGCCGCCTCCATCAGGTCCCCGGGCAGCTGCGAGATGAAGTTGTGCAGCAGGAACACCGCGAACGGCAGGGCGAAGCAGGTGTGCGCGAACCACACCTGGGCGAACTTCTGCTCGTCCACCAGATTCCAGGCGGGCAGCACCTGGACGCCCGCGATCGTGACGCCGGTGGAGAAGAACTTCAGCAGCGGCACCAGGGCCATCTGCAGCGGCACGATCTGCAGGGCGAAGATCGCGATGTAGAGCCAGTCCCGTCCCCGGAAGTTGATCCAGGCCAGCGCGTACGCGGCCAGCGAGGCGAAGGCGATCGGAAAGAGCACCGACGGGATGGTGATCGCCAACGAGTTGATGAAGTAGCTGATCAGGCGCCCGGACGACCCGGAGCCGAACAGCACCTGCTGGTAGTTCTCCAGCGTGAACTGGGGATCGGTGAACGCGGTCCACCAGCCGGTGGTCTTGATCTGGTCTTCGGGGCGAAACGAGGAAATGAAGAGGCCGAAGGTGGGCACCGTCCAGAGCACGGCGATCACGATGGATACGACGGTCGCGGTCCGGCTGTTCAGCCGCTTGCGGACCCGGCTGGCGGTGGTGGTTGCCCCGGTCGCCTGGGCGCCGGCGCCGACGGTGGGCGTGGCGGTGGTCATCTCAGCCCTCCCGCTGCTGACGCAGGTTGCGGATCTGGTAGATCACGATCGGGATGACCAGGACGAACAGGAAGACCGCCAGTGCCGAGCCCTGCCCGTTCTGGCCGTACCGGAACGCCTGGTTGTACATCTCGTTGGCGATCACGCTGGTGTCGTAGTTGCCGTTGGTCGCGGTGCGGACGATGTCGAAGACCTTGAGCGTGGCGATCGACAGCGTCACCACCACCACGATCAGCGCCGGCCGGATGTTCGGCATGGTGATCTGCCAGAACATCTGCCATGGGCTGACGCCGTCGAGGCGGGCGGCCTCCACGATGTCCGCCGGGATCGCCTTGATGGCGGCGGAGAGCACCACCATCGCGAAGCCGGCCTGGATCCACACCATGATCACGATGAGCAGCAGCGTGTTGAGCGGGCTCTCCTGGAGGAAGAACTTCGGCTCGCCGCCGAGACTGACCACGATCTGGTTGAGCAGACCGATCTGTTGCTGCTCATCGCTCCGGTACGCGTAGACGAACTTCCAGATGATGCTGGCGCCGACGAACGAGATCGCCATCGGCAGGAAGATCAGGGACTTGGCCACCGCCTCGAACCGGACCTTGTCCACCAGCACCGCGTAGACGAGGCCGAACGAGGTGGCCACCAGCGGGACCAGGATCACCCAGACCAGGGTGTTGGTCAGGACCCGGAGGATGGCGGGATCGGAGAACATCCAGCCGTAGTTGCGCAGCCCCACCCAGTCGTTGCTGCCGGCGTCCATGAAGGAGAGCAGGGTGGTGCGGATCGCCGGCCCGACCAGACCGACGGCGAGCAGCAGCAGCGTCGGCAGCAGGAAGAACAGGGCGAACAACCCTTCCTGCTGCTTCGGCCGGCGGGGCAGCGGGGCGCCGCTCGCCGAGGCGGCGACGAGCTTGGCCTCGTGGCGGCGGGCGAACCAGGACGGCACCACGTCGAGAAGCAGGAGCAGGCCGCCCACCACCGCGACGAAGGCGAGCAGCCCGTACCCCAGCATGAGGAACTTGTCCCCTTCTGCGATGAAGTCGAACTCCATCGACCCTCCTTCAAGGGTTTGGTTTGTGGACCGGCGGCCCGGCCCCGAGGGGCC
>NZ_SMJY01000007.1:0-74028 GCF_004348355.1 Micromonospora sp. KC721
CTCCCGCCCCCTACGGCGCGGGCGGCGCCCTCAGCCTTGCCTGCCGCGCCAGCACCGGCTCCACAGCCTCCGGCGAACCACCTCTTGAGCACCTGCTCAAATCGGCATACCCTTCGATTGAGCACTCGCTCAAATCGACGGGAGGAAACATGACCAGTGAGCCGGAGCCGGAGCCAAGGCGCACCTGGGCCAACTGGACGCTCGCCGGCCTCATCGCGGCGTTCGGGGTCGTCGTCTACGTGGTCACCGTGGCCGAAGGGCGCGCCGACAGTGCCCTGCTCTTCGTGGGGCTGCCGGTGCTGCTGGCTGCGGCACTCGCCCTGACCCCAGGCCGCACGACGCACGGCCGGGTATTCGTCGCCACCACCATCGCGCTGCTCCTGGCGTCGGTGGCGCTGCAGGAGGGCGCGATCTGCGTCATCCTGTCCGCGCCGCTGGTGTACGCCATGGCGCACGGCACCACCGCCCTGATCCGGCTGGCCTGCCGCGACACCACCCGGGCGTACTCGCTGATCGCCGTGCCCCTGCTGCTCGTACCGGGACTCGAGGGCAGCGGGATCGGCCCTCGGATAGCCCCGGAGCAGTCGGTCGAGGTGGTCCGCGTGGTGACGCTCCCCGCCCGTGCGGTCGAGGAGCGCCTGGCGACCGGCCCTCGCCCGGTGCCGGTCCGATCGGCGCCGCTGCGTCTGCTCGGCGTTCCCGTGCCGACCCGGGTCAGCGGCGACGGCCTCGCCACCGGCGACCGCTGGATGTTCGCCTACCACGGCAGCTCGCACGGCCCAGGCGGGCACCTGCTCACCGAGGTGACCGGCGCCGAGCCGGGCCGGGTCCGCTTCCGGTTCGTCGAGGACACCGCGATCACCGGCCGGTGGGTCACCTTCCGGCACGCGGAGGTGACCTGGCAGGCGGTGGGCCGGGAGCACACCGAGGTGCGGGTCCGGGTGGTGTACGAGCGCGGCCTCGATCCCTCCTGGTACTTCGGACCGCTCCAGGACGGTCTGCTCCACGAGGGCGTGGGGCACCTGCTCGACATGCTCGTCCTGCGGTGACCGCCGCCCGGTGGCTCGCCCTGGGCGTACCCCTGCTGGCGGTGCTGGCCGCGGCACGGCTGGAACGCGACCGCCGGGCGCGGGGCGCCGCCCTGCTCGCCGCCGTGGCCGCCGCACTGGGCGTCGCCGCGCTGAACGAGGTGGCACGCCAAACGGGCTGGTACGCGTTCGCGCCGGTAAACGGGGCCTACCGGGGGATGCCGGTCGACCTGTGGCTGGGCTGGGCGGCGCTCTGGGGCGCACTGCCGGTGCTGCTGCGCCGGTTCCTGCCCCTGCCCGTCGCCCTGGGCCTGCTGCTCTGGCTTGACGTGGTGGCGATGCCGGCGTTGCACCCGCTCGTCGTGCTCGGGCCGCACTGGCTGGTGGGCGAGGTCGTGGGGCTGTTCGCCGTCGCCCTCCCCGCGCAGCTGCTCGGCCGGTGGAGCGCCGACGGGCGGCACCTGCGGGCCCGGGTGCTGCTCCAGGTCGCCGTCTTCGCCGCGCTGGTGCTGTGGTTCGTGCCCGGGGTCGCCTTCGAGCTGGGTGATGGCTCGTGGACCCCGCTCACCGGGCTGCCCCGGGCCGCTCTCCTGACGCTGGGCCAGGTCGCACTGCTGGTGGCCACACCGGCGCTGGCCGCGGTACGCGAGTTCGTCGCACGGGGCGGCGGCACCCCGTACCCGTGGGATCCGCCCGTCCGGCTCGTCAGCACCGGGCCGTACGCGTACCTCGCGAACCCCATGCAGGTCGGTGCGGCTGCCCTGCTCCTGCTGACCGCGACTCTCACCCGCAGTCTTGCGCTGGTGGCCGCGACGGTCCTCGCCGTCGCCTTCAGCGCGGCCGTGGCCCGGCCACACGAGGAGCACGACCTGATCCGCCGGCACGGGGACGCGTGGCGGGACTGGCGACGGGCGGTACGCGACTGGTGGCCGCGCTGGCGGCCGTACGCCTCGGGCGCGCCGGCGGTGCTGCGGCTCGACGCCGGGTGCGGACCGTGCGTGGGGGTCTGGCGGTTCCTGGCGCGGCGGGACCCGGTGAACCTGACGATCGCGCCGGCCGAGGAGGGGCAGATGCGGGCCGGATACACGGGCGGCGACGGCCACACGGAACGGGGGGTGGCCGCCGTCGCGCGCGGTCTCGAACACCTCAACCTCGGCTGGGCCTGGGTGGGTTGGACCCTGCGGCTGCCCGGCATGACATGGCTGGCGCAGGTGGTGACGGATGCGATGATCGCACCGCCACACCCGGCGGGAGGAAAGCGATGTCCGACACCAAGCGACGCCTGCTCGACGGCACGCTCGCCGCGATCCGCCGGCACGGCATCGCCGGCGTCTCGGCCCGCACCATCGCCGCCGCCGCCGGCGTGAACCAGGCGCTGGTCTTCTACCACTTCGGGACGCTCGACGAACTGTTGGCAGCGGCGTGCCGGACGGGCACGGCCGAACGGGTCGCCCACTGGTCGACCCGGCTGCGCCGGGTCGGGTCGCTGCGCGAACTGCTCGACGTCGGGCGTGGCCTGCACCAGGAGGAACGCGAGCTGGGCAACGTGTCCGTGCTGGCCCAGATGCTCGCGGGCGCACAGACCGACGAGCGGCTCGCCGGCCCCACCGCCGAGTCCCTGCAGCTGTGGGTGGACGAGATCGAGTCGGTCCTGCGCCGGCTGTTGGCCGGGTCACCGTTCGCCGAGGTCGCCGACGTTCCCGGGCTCGCCCGCGCGGTGTCGGCCGCGTTCATCGGCCTGGAGTTGTACGACGGTGTCGATCGGCCCGCGGCCGAACGCGCCATCGATGCGCTGGACCAGCTCGCCGTGCTCATCGAGATCGTCGACGACCTCGGCCCGATCGCCCGGCGCGCCCTGCAGAGCAAGATCGGCAAAGCGACCGGACGCTAGGCCGCCGCGAGCACCTCGTCGCCGATGGCGGTGAGCTGGTCGGCGCCCACCTCGACGGCGGACATGTAGTGCCGCAGCCAGGAGCGCAGCCCGTCGGGGGTGCCGGTGGCGAACGCGCCCGCCGCTCCCACGTACTCGGGTTCCCGCTCGCGGTGGCCCACGTCGACGGCGACCAGCCCGCGCGGGTCGAAGCCACGGGACATCAGCACCAGGCGGGCGGCGGCCCGGGCCACCACGCCGGACGGCCCGGCGAACGGACGCAGGTTGAGCAGCTCGCCGTGCACGACGGCGGCCAGCACCAGCGGCGGAACGCTCGTCCCGCCGGCAACCAGCTCAGCCAGCCCGTTCAGCCGTGCGGCCACCACCGGGTCCGTCACCGGGCGACCCAGTTCGGCCTCGGCGACCACGTCGCGGGCGGCGAGCACGTGCAGCTTCGCCAGGGCCTGCCGGGGCGACTTCGGCCACAGCTCGGTCAGCGCGGGCAGGACCCCGGCGATCCGCAGCGCGCCCTGCAGCACCGGCTCGGTGACCGTGCCGGCGCGGACCGCCTCGCGCTCGTGGGCGTACCCCTCGAGGGCGGCGCTGGCCACCGCGGACCGGAGGCTGACCTCGGCCGCGACCTGGCCGCCGTGGCGGCGCAGCGCGCGGTGCCGCATCGCCTCGTCGACCCGCTCGCGGGCCCGCTGGACGGCGGGGGCGATGTCGGCGAGCGCGAGCAGCGGGGCGAGCGGATCGGTGGTCACCCCGCCACGCTAGCGACCGCGCCCAGGTTGCCGGCCGCCGCCCGGCCGCGACGCGACCGGCACCACCGCCGCCCGGTGAGGCAGCCGGCACGGGATGCGGCAGGTGAGGCAATCCCGCGCCCGAGGCACCGCCGCCCGCCGCAATCGGCCCCTGATGTGACGGGTTGCCGTCGGGCGCGTGGCGTGGGCCGCTGGGCGCGGACGGCGGGCAAGCCGTCGCGGGCGTCGAGCCTCCCGACTAGCCTCGGGCGGGTACGAGACGCAGGTCACAGGATGAAGGAGTCACCGCATGAGTGAGGCATTGGCCAACCTGCTCAACGAGACGCGCCAGTTCCCGCCGCCGGCCGCACTCGCCGCGGAGGCCAACGTCACCGCCGACGCGTACGCGGAGGCGGCTGCGGACCGGCTCGCCTTCTGGGAGAAGCAGGCCGGGCGGCTGACCTGGGCGCAACCGTGGGAGCAGACGCTGGACTGGTCGAACCCGCCGTTCGCGAAGTGGTTCGTCGGTGGCCGGCTCAATGTGGCGTACAACTGCCTTGACCGGCACGTGGAGGCTGGCCGGGGTGACCAGGTGGCGATCCACTGGGAGGGCGAGCCGGGGGACACCCGCACCCTCACCTACGCCGACCTGCACCGGCTGACCTGCCAGGCGGCGAACGCGCTGACCGAGCTGGGGGTGACCGCCGGCGACCGGGTGGCGATCTATATGCCAATGATTCCCGAGGCGGCGGTGGCGATGCTGGCCTGCGCCCGGATCGGCGCCACCCACAGCGTGGTCTTCGGCGGCTTCTCCGCCGACGCGCTGACCAACCGGATCCAGGACGCCACCGCCAAGGTGGTGATCACCGCGGACGGCGGCTACCGCCGGGGCAAGCCGTCGGCGTTGAAGCCGACCGTCGACGAGGCGGTGGCGAAGTGCCCGTCGGTGGAGCACGTGCTGGTGGTCCGCCGCACCGACGAGGAGGTCGCCTGGTCGACCAAGGACCGTTGGTGGCACGAGACGGTGGAGGCCGCCTCGCCGGAGCACACCGCCGAGGCGTTCGACGCCGAGCATCCGCTGTTCATCCTGTACACCAGCGGCACCACGGCCCGACCGAAGGGCATCCTGCACACCACCGGCGGCTACCTCACCCAGGCGTCCTGGACGGCGCACGCGGTGTTCGACCTCAAGCCGGAGAGCGACGTGTACTGGTGCACCGCCGACATCGGCTGGGTCACCGGGCATTCGTACATCGTGTACGGTCCGCTCTCCAACGGCGTCACGCAGGTGATGTACGAGGGCACCCCGGACACCCCGCACAAGGGCCGGTTCTGGGAGATCGTCGACAAGTACAAGGTCACCATCCTGTACACCGCACCGACGCTGATCCGCACCATGATGAAGTGGGGCGAGGACATCCCCGCCGGGTACGACCTGACGTCGCTGCGTCTGCTGGGCAGCGTCGGCGAGCCGATCAACCCGGAGGCGTGGATGTGGTACCGGCAGCACGTCGGCCGGGGTGAGCTGCCGGTGGTGGACACCTGGTGGCAGACCGAGACCGGCGCCGTCATGATCTCCCCGCTGCCTGGGGTCACCGCCGCCAAGCCGGGTTCGGCGATGACCGCGCTGCCGGGGATCAGTGCGGACGTGGTGGACGACCAGGGTCAGCCGGTGCCGAACGGCGGCGGTGGCTACCTGGTGCTGCGGGAGCCGTGGCCGTCGATGCTGCGCACCATCTGGGGCGACGACAACCGGTTCCTCGAGACGTACTGGTCCCGGTTCGGCGCGGGTGCCGGCTCGGGCGGCGAGGGCGACTGGATCTACTTCGCCGGGGACGGGGCGAAGAAGGACGACGACGGGCACATCTGGCTGCTCGGCCGGGTCGACGACGTGATGCTGGTGTCCGGGCACAACATCTCCACCACGGAGGTGGAGTCGGCGCTGGTGTCGCACCCGGCGGTGGCCGAGGCGGCGGTGGTGGGTGCGACCGACCCGACGACCGGCCAGGCGATCGTCGCCTTCGCCATCCCGCGCGGCACCACGGACACCTCCGGCGCGGCGGGCGAGCAGTTGATCGCGGAGCTGCGCAACCACGTGGCGAAGACGCTCGGCCCGATCGCCAAGCCGCGGCAGATCATGCTGGTGCCGGAGCTGCCGAAGACCCGCTCGGGCAAGATCATGCGTCGGCTGCTGCGGGACGTGGCGGAGAACCGGTCGCTCGGTGACGTGACCACGCTCCAGGACTCCTCGGTGATGGAGCTGATCTCCTCAGGAATGAGTGGCGGCAAGTCCGACGAGGACTGACGGCGGGCGTACTCGCCGGTGGGTGGCGGTCCGCGCGGACCGCCACCCACCGTCGTCTTTTCCGGGTACGGAAGCCGACCGAGGTGACGATTACGGAGAGCACTCACAAACGGATCGAAATCTGTCACTTCCGTTGCCGTGACTCACATCAAGCCTGCTCAGAAGGAGTGGCAAGGCGCAGAGCTGTGACAGTGAAAAGCGTTCCCATCAAGAAGTTGCAACAAACTGACGGGGGCATCTTCCCAGCGCTGCGGCCAATGTCTATCTTCACCATGAGTCCCACTGGTCCACCCAGTCGGACGCGTCTACCGGCCCCTACCCCCGTTGGGCCGGTTCCTTCACACCGGAGGTACCACGTGCGCAAAGTCGCAGTGGGTGTGCTCGGGCTTTCGCTGACGGCGACGGTACTCATGACCAGTCCGTCGGCCAACGCCGCGCCGGCGCCGAAGTTGCCGTCGGCCGCCCCGTCGGACCACGACCACGACCACGACCACGCCGACCACGATCTGCCCAACCCGCTGGAGACCAAGCGGCGGGCACTGCGCCAGGAGGGCCTGAGCGAGGTTCTCTCGGGCAAGGCCAAGGCGCAGCGGATCAACGGCAGCACCGTCGTCAAGGTCGGCAAGACCCAGGCCGAGGGCCGCAGCGCCCGGACGTTCGCAGCCAGCACCCCGACGCAGGACCAGTACGTCGAGCTGTCCCGCGAGAAGACCGACCGGATTTTCGTGATCCTCGCGGAGTTCGGCAACGATCGGCACCCGAACTTCCCGGACAAGGACACCGACCCGGCTACCCCGGGCCCGACCACGTTCGACGGTCCGCTGCACAACCAGATCCCCAAGCCCAACCGGGCGGTGGACAACTCCACCGTCTGGCAGGCCGACTACAGCGCTGACTACTTCCGCAAGCTCTACTTCGGCACCGGGCAGGGCGACGAGTCGCTGAAGCAGTACTACGAGGCCCAGTCCTCGGGCCGCTACAGCGTCGAGGGCACGGTCACCGACTGGGTCAAGGTCCGGTACAACGAGGCCCGGTACGGTCGCTCCGGCGACGACCCCACGGACGCCAACGGTGACGACCCGGCCGTCTGCGACAGCAACAACTGCACCAACACCTGGGCCCTGGTCCGGGACGCCGCCAACCAGTGGGTCGCCGACCAGAAGGCGAAGGGGCGCTCCGACCAGGAAATCGCCGCCGACGTCAAGGCGATGGACCAGTGGGACCGGTACGACCACGACGCCGACGGCAACTTCAACGAGGCCGACGGCTACATCGACCACTTCCAGATCGTCCACTCCGGCGGCGACGAGGCCGACGGCGACCCGCACCAGGGTGAGGACGCCATCTGGAGCCACCGGTGGTACGCCTTCGCCTCCGACCAGGGCAACACCGGTCCGGCCAACTTCCCGGCCGGCGGCACCCAGATCGGCAACACCGGCGTCTGGATCGGCGACTACACGGTCCAGCCGGAGAACGGCGGCCGCAGCGTCTTCTACCACGAGTACGGCCACGACCTGGGTCTGCCGGACGACTACAACGTCACCAGTGGTGGGGACAACAACAACGAGCACTGGACCCTGATGGCCCAGAGCCGGCTCGGCGCCAAGAACGACGGCGGCATCGGCGAGCGGGGCGGCGACTTCGGCGCCTGGAACAAGCTCCAGCTCGGCTGGCTCGACTACGAGGTGATCGTGGCCGGTCAGCAGCGCACCCTGGAACTGGGCCCGCAGGAGTACAACTCCGAGAAGCCCCAGGCCGCGGTGGTCGTGCTGCCGGAGCGGGAGTACAGCTTCGACAACGGCAAGCCGTTCGAGGGCACCAAGCAGTTCTTCTCCGGCAACGACGACGACCTGAACAACTCGATGACGCGGACCATCGACCTCACCGGGAAGACCAGCGCCGCGCTGTCGATGAAGGGTCGCTACAACATCGAAGAGGACTACGACTACCTCTTCTTCGAGGCGTCCACCGACGGTGGCCAGACCTGGGCGACCCTGCCGGGCACGGCCAACGGCAAGGCCCTGAAGGAGATCTCGGCGGGGCGTTACGCCCTGGACGGCTCCAGCGACGACAAGTGGGTCGACGTCAACATCCCGCTGAACGCGCTCGCCGGCAAGGTCGTGCAGTTCCGGCTGCGCTACCAGACCGACGGTGGTGTCTCCTCCGGCGGCTTCTTCGGTGACGCCCTCACCGTGACCGCCGACGGGCAGACGCTGCTAAGCGACGGCGCCGAGGCCGGCGCCACCGGCTGGACCCTGAACGGGTTCAGCGTGGTGGAGGAGACCTACAAGCGCAAGTTCGCCAACTACTACATCGCCGGCAACCGGTCGTACGTCTCGTACGACCAGTACCTGAAGACCGGCCCGTACTTCTTCGGCTACGCGAACACCCGACCGGACTACGTGGACCACTACGCGTACCAGGAGGGTCTGCTGATCTCCTACTGGAACCTCCGGTGGGCGGACAACGACACCTTCGTCCACCCGGGCGAGGGTCGTAACCTGATCATCGACTCGCGTCCGCGGCCGCTGTACAACCTGACCGGTAGCCCGTGGCGGGCCCGGATCCAGGTCTACGACGCGCCGTTCAGCCTGAAGAAGGCCGACTCGTTCACGCTGCACCTCAACAGCCAGCCGCAGTACGTCCGTGGCCAGGCCGCGCAGCCGCTGTTCGACGACACCCAGAAGTACTGGTACGAGGAGCTGCCGAACCACGGCGTCAAGCTCCCCGCCACCGGCACCAAGATCAAGGTGCTGGAGCAGAACGGCACCTCGGTGAAGGTTCGCTTCTCCTGATCCGCTGATCAACGCAGTACCGATGCCCGGGCAGGCTCACCTGCCCGGGCATCGCCCTGTCCGATCCGCCCCGCCGACGCGCGGCCCGTCTGGCCGATGCCCGGCGCATGTCCGGTCCGCCCCGGCCGAGCCAAACCCGCGCCGGCCCTCGGAATGCGGCAGATAGCGGTATCGGCGTTGCCGGAAACCACGACCTGCCGCAATTCGCCGAGGCGCACCGGCGGGCGGGTGCGGAACGGAGCCGATCACCTGCCCGTGCCACAGCCGGCGTCGGGCGCTCGGTCGAACCGCGGATTTCGCCCCAGGCCCTAGGCTGTGGCACATGACCGAGCAGCGTGGCGGGCCCCCAGACGAGTCCTGCGTCCTCACCGAGGGGCCGTGGACGCACCGCTTCGTCGGCGCGAACGGCAGCCAGTTCCACGTGGTGGAGGCCGGTGCCGGGCCGATGGTGCTCTTCCTGCACGGTTTCCCCGAGTACTGGTGGGCCTGGCACGAGATCCTGCCGGCGGTCGCCGACGCCGGTTTCCGGGCGGTCGCCGTCGACCTGCGCGGCTACGGCGCCAGCGACAAACCACCCCGGGGGTACGACGGCTACACTCTCGCCGCCGACGTCGCCGGGCTCATCCGCGGCCTCGGTGAACGTTCCGCGACGGTGGTCGGCAGCGGCGCGGGCGGCATGGTCGGCTGGACCGCCGCCGCCTTCCACCCGGCCCTGGTCCGCCGGCTGGTCGTGCTCGGCGCACCACACCCGCTGCGTCTGCGGGCGGCTCTCTTCGCCGACCCGCGTGGCCAGTTCGCCGCCTCCACGCCCACGCTGAAGTTTCAGCTACCCAGGTACGAGCATGTGCTGACCCGCGACGGCGGTGCCGCCGTGGCCGAGATGCTGCGGCGTTGGGGCGGGCCACGCTGGGTCGACAGCCCGCAGTTCGAGTCGTACGCCCGGCGTTGCCGGGAGGCCATCCAGATTCCGCAGGCCGCCTTCTGCGCCCTGGAGGGCTACCGCTGGGCGTTCCGATCGGTGCTGCGGCTGCACGGCTACCGCTTCGTCCGGTTGATGCAGACACCGCTGGTCACCCCGACCCTGCAACTGCACGGCGAACTCGACGCCGCCTCGCTGCCCCGCACCGCGCAGGGTTCCGGCCGCTACGTCAGCGCGCCGTACGAGTGGCGGCTGCTCGACGGGGTGGGGCACTTCCCCCACGTCGAGGCCGGTGAGGTGGTGCTGGGCGAGATCCTGCGGTGGGCGAAGTCCTGACTCAGATCCGCTTCTGGCGCAGGTCCGCCACCTCGTTGGCCGGCGCCCAGCCCTGGTAGACGCCGAAGTCGAAGACCTCCAGCCCCAGCGCCTGCGCCACCGGCCAACGGCCGCCGGTGTACTCCACCCGCAGCCAGCCGTCGTGTTCGCCGAGCACGATGAACGGCTGGCCCTGCCAGGTGCAGGTGGTCCGCACGTACGCCAACTCCTCCACCTCGGTCGCGGAAAGGACCCGGACGTAGCGGCCGGGGCGTACCTCCTGGAAACCCTCGCCCGGCTCGGGCTGGTAGATCCGCACGTTGTCGCCGTCCGGGCTGGCCTGGTATTCCCGCCCGCGCCAGCGGGCCACGTATCCGTCGCGGGTCACGGCACCCCTACCTGTCGCCACAGCAGTGCGTCGGTGTCGAGGACGGCGACCATCCGTTCGGTGCCGTCCGCGCCGATCCGCCACAGCTGCGCGCCGTGCGGCAGCCGGGCGCTGTCCACCTTGAACTCGGCCACCACGTCGCTGCTCTCCCCCGGGGCGAAGCCGTTGCCCCGGAACGGCGCGCGCTCGATGACCCAGCCCTCCATCGCCCGCATGGCGGCCTCGTTCTGCCCGCCGTACGGAATGCGGTACAGGCTCGGCCGGTAGGCCGGCCATCGCAGCACATAGATCTTCTCGGCGTCCGGCGCGAAGGGCGAGTCGGGGTAGCCCAGGCCGAGCGCCTCGTGCAGCTTCGCCGGGGTGGTGAGGTGTGCCAGTTCGTTGGCCCGGTGCACGAAGCCGGAAACCCGGTCGTAGCCACGCTCCAGGTAGTAGGCGAGTTGGCTGGGGGCCACCGCCTTCTGCATGATCACCGGTTTGGTCGGGTCGACCGCCGGCGGAACGTGCCGGCGGGTGTCCGCCGGCCTCGGCGCGCTCGACGCCTCCGGCTCGCTGCCGGCGTCGTCGCCGAGCCCCACCTCGGCGGCCCAGTTGGCCAGCGCGACGATCTGCTCGCCGGGGAGTTTCGCCCCGACCGGGGTACCCGGGTTGACGGCGAAGGACCAGTCCTCCTCGGGCCAGCGCCGGATCAGCTGCACGAACCGGACCTCGACCGTCTCCACGCCCTCGCCGCCGTGGTCGGCCAGGCGCTGGGGGGAGGTGTGTACCACCACGTACCGTTCCCCGTCCAACTCCTCGGTACGCCACACGAAACCGGGATCGCCGGGGCGGCTGCCGGGTGCCGAATCCGGCGCGACCGGCAGCAGCACCCGAGCCAGCAGGAGGGTGGACAGGAAGGTGTCGGTGCTGCCGGAGCCGGCCGCGTCCAGCAGTTCCTGCTCCACCTCGTTGGCCGGTTGGAACGTCACGTCGGTGGTCGGGACGGTCGGCGGCGGGGGCCCGGTCTGGCCCGAAGTGGACCGTTGCGGGTCCGCCGCGACGCCGACCGGCGCGGGGTCGGATTGGCCCACGGTGGAGGGTTCGGCGGACGCCGCCGCGGCCTGCGGTGCGGCAGGCCGGTCCGCCGCCGCGTCGACGGCCGTCGTTCCGGCAGTCGGCGACGGCGACACGCGCGCATCAGGGGACACCGCCGGGGACGGCGACACCGCCGCGTCAGGCGACACCGCCGGGGACAGCGACACGGTCGGCTCGGATGCCGGGGGGAGCGCGCCGGGCCGGACGAGCCGCGCGGTCGGTTCCTCGTCCGGAGGCACCGTCGTGGCGGGCTCGCCGGCCAGCCGCCAGGCGGTCGTGACGGGCTCGCCCGGGTCGGGCGTGGTCGGCTCGCCGGTCGGCCGCCAGCCGGTCGTGGCGGGTCCGGAGCCGGCCTGGACCGGCGCGGTGCCGGGTCGGGCACCGGCGGAGACAGGCAGGTCGTGGGCCTCGATGACGACGCCCTCTATCACGATGGGCGAGAAACCGCGCCGCGACTCGGGCGGCGCGAACGAGGCGGGCACCTCCTCCACGGCCGGCCCGTCGACCGGGGTGCCGGCACCCGAGGTCGAGCGCGCAGCCGGGTCGGGAAGCGGCTGGGTGGGTTCCTCGGCCGGACGTGGCGCGGGCGTGGGTGTACGTCGCGGCAGCGCCTGGAGGGACTCGGCGGCCGGCACCCGGAAGGCCCGGGTGGGTTCCTCCGTCGCCGGATCGGGACGCGGGCCGGGTGGCACCGGATCGGGACGCGGGCCGGGTGGCGCCGGGCTCCCTTCGGCCGGGTCCATCCGGAACGCGCGAGCCGGGTCCTCGCCGGGCGGCCCGGCCGGCCGGCGGCGGGGGAACGGCTGGCCGCCGAGCCCGGGACGCAGCGGCGGCGCGGCGCGTTCACCGGCGCGCAGCGGATTGTCCCGCATCGGCCGGGATGCCGCGCCTCGACCGGAGGCCGGCTCGAAAAACGAGTTACGCCCGTTGGGGGAGGCGTCGGACGCCGCGAGGCGAGCGCCCAACCCTTCACCGAGCAACCGCCGGCGGGGCGGGACCGGCCACGACTCGCCGGGTCGACCTGGGCCGCCGTGCGGGTCCGTCCGGGTGCCCGTGCCGGGTTCACCGTCGGGCCGGGCGGCTGGGTGCGCGCCGGCGTCGGCCGGCACGGCCCGCGGAACCGGCCCGGGCAGCGGGCTCGGGGAGCCGCCGTTGGCCGGACCGACGCCCGTGGTGTCGGGACGGGTGGGATACGGCTCCCCCACCGCGCCCGGCCAGCCGGGCGGGCGCTCCGCCGGAGCCCGGAGAGCCACCGGCGGCACCGGCTCGGGCTGACTCCAGGCGTCGCCGGCGTCGGAGGCCAGGGCCTCCGCGGGTGGCGGGGCCACCCGCGAGCGGGCTGCGGTGCGGCCAGGCAGTCGCACGTCCCCGCGGGAGAGTTGGGAGACGAACCAGGCCGGGAGGTAGCCCTCGACCGGCAAACCCGGGTTGACCGCCAGCCACCACTCGTGGTGGGGCCAGGCGGCGGCGAGCTCGGCGAACGGGACACGCCGGCTGGGACCGGCGTCCACACCCAGGCAGGCTCGCATCGCCGTGGGCGAGGTGAAGGCCAGCACGTGGGTGCGGCCACCGGTCGTCCAGGTGCCCCAACCCATCGGCGCCTCACCGGCGAGGGCCTGGGCGGAGACCGGGAGGTACAGGTCGGTGCCGGCCAGGATGCGGAAGTAACGCTCCTGGTCGTCGGCACGCAGCGCGTCCCGCAGCGCCGTCTCGGTTTCGGTAGCCGGCTCCCAGTCGGTCACGGCCACCTCTCCTCCCGCTAACAGGCCACAGGCATCGCGTACAACCTACAAGGTGAAGGCAAGATCACGGCGGGTCGATCGACGCCGGGCCACCCGCCGGCCCACCGGGCGCTAACATCCCGTTCCGACGTCGACACGATACGGAGGCGGTCGATGTACCGGCCCAGTGCGCGACCAGCGTCCGCAGCTCTGGCGGCGGTCCTGCTGACCGGGCTGCCCACTCTCGCCGTGTCGTCGGTCACCCCGGCCGGGGCGGCGCCCGCCCAGGTGGCCGCGCCCCTCTGCTCGACCCCGCTCGCGCCGGCCCGCCCGGTCGCCGCCGTTCCCTGGGCCCAGCAGCGGTACGCCCCGGAGCGTCTCGCGCCGCTGGCCGACGGCGCGGGGATCACCGTCGCGGTCATCGACTCCGGCGTCGACCGCCGGCATCCACAGTTGGGCGGTCGGGTGCTCGACGGGGCGGACTTCCTCGACCCGGGCGGCGACGGCAGCCGGGACTGCGCCGGCCACGGCACCGGAGTCGCCAGCATCATCGCGGCCGGCCCCGCCGTCGGGGTGGCCTTCGCCGGGCTCGCGCCGCAGGCCCGGGTGCTACCGGTCCGGGTCAGCGAGCAGCAGGTGGTCGAGGGGCGGGAGTCGGGGCGTACGGTCGGGGCCGCCGACTTCGCCCGGGCGATCCGGTGGGCGGTGGACCAGGGTGCCGACGTGCTGAACCTCTCCGTGGTGCTGTACGCCGACGACCCGGCCGTTCGGGAGGCGGTGGCCTACGCGTCGCGCCGGGACGTGGTGGTGGTGGCCGCCGCCGGCAACCTGCACGGCAGCGGTGACCCACGCCCCTACCCGGCCGCCTACGAGGGAGTGCTCGGGGTGGGAGCGATCGGGCCGGACGGCACCCGGGCCGACTTCTCCCAGACCGGCCCGTACGTCGATCTGGTCGCCCCCGGCAGCGACGTGCTGATGGCCGCGCCGGGACAGGGACACCACCGGGCGGAGGGGACCAGCTACGCGGCACCGTTCGTCGCGGCGACGGCAGCCCTGGTCCGGCAGTACCGGCCCGACCTGAGCGCCGCGCAGGTGGCGCAGCGCATCCTCGACACCGCCGATCCGGCACCTGGCGACAGTCGGGGCGACGAGTACGGCGCCGGCGTGCTCAACCCGTACCGGGCGGTCACCGACACCGGACCGGGATCGGCGGTGACGCCGGGCGGGCCGTCCGCGTTGCCGGCGGACCAGCCCGATCCGGCGCTGCTGGCCCAGCAGGCCCGGCGGGCGGCGGCCCGGGAACGCGCGCTGCTGGTGGCCGGGTTCACCGGTGCCGCGGTCGCGGCGGCGGTGCTGCTGGCGCTGGTGCTGCCCCGGGCGGCCCGGCGCGGCTGGCGCCCGGCCGGCCCCGCCTGACCCGCGCCCTGCGCCACGGCGGCCGCGCCGAAGGGTGGTCGGCGCAGCCGCCGTGGCGGACCCGGCGGAGGCCAGCCGCCACCGCAGGGCAGGCTCCACCGGAGCGCACAGCCCGGTGGGGGCAGAACTCACCGGAGGGTGGGGCTCACTGGAACAGGCCGGTGTTGCGCTTCTCGGTGTTGAGGTAGTCGGCCGCCGAGTCGTCGACGGCGAACTTGATGTCGCGCAGCATCGCCTGGAGATCCTGTGAGACGGCGCGCCACCGCGCCTGCCGCTGCTCGTACGCCTGCTGCGCCTCGCCGGTCCAGGTCGCCACCAGTGGGGCCGCCTCCTTTTCCAGTTGGCCGAGCTGTGAGTCGAGCGTGTTCAACGCTTTCTGGATGTCCGCGCCGGCCTGTTGGAGCGCGGCGAAGTTGACGACCAGGACACCGTGGTCCATCGGATGTTCCTCCCCCTCGATCGGTGGTTACAGCGGCAGTTGGATGCCACCCCGGTTCGTGCCGGCGATCCGGCCGGCGGCCTCGGTGTCCGAGACGTCGTACTGCTGGCCCGCGGTGCGGATCGCCGAGGCGGTCTCCCGCAGTGCCCGCTGCAACGCGGCCTGATCCTGCGACCACTGCTGCTTGACCTGCTCGAAGGAGCGCCCACCGGCGCCCCGCCAGGCCTGCTGCAACACCTCCAGCTCGGCCATCAGGCCGCTGAGCATGCTCTGCAGCGACTGGTCCACCTGCTCGAACTTCGCGGCGGTCTGCTGCATCACCGCGGCTTCTGCCTGGGTCTGCGACACCTTGGACGTCACCTCGCCTTCCCGGTTGTGGCGAACCGTCGGCCTGTCCATCGTGGACCTGAAGGGCCGGGAGCGGGCCCGGCGGCCGCGGTCGGCCGAACTCGTCGCTGACGGTAGCGGTCAGATAGCGGTCGTGCTACCCCCCGGCGTTCCCCTGTGGACAACGCGAAGCCGGTCCGGCTCTTACCATGGGTCACGCCCCCGTCGCGCTGCGGCAGAGCAGGCGCGGTGCCGGGGTTGGCACGTCGAGTGCGGAGGAGGCACGGTGACGGCGAGCACGACCGGAGAACCGGTCCGGGTGGTTTCCCGCCCGCCGGTGCCGGGGCGGTGGATCGGCGCGGGTCGGTCCGGGACCGCCGTGCGTGCCGGTCAGATCGTGGCCGCCCAGGTCGCGGTGGCGCTGGTCGTCGCCGCGTCCGGCCGGGGCCCGGCGCTGGTCGGGCTCGCCCTGCTGACCGCCGGTCTGCTGGTCGTCACCGCCTGGGTGCGCTGGCGGGGCCGGTGGCTGTCCGAGTGGCTGATCACCGCCGCCGGGTACGCCGGCCGGCGGCACGTGTCCCCGCCGGCCGGCGGTCCGGATGCCCTGCTGGACCTGGTGCTCCCCGGCGCGGCCGTACGCCCGGTGGAACTGGCCGGGGAACCGGCCGCCGTGGTCGACGACGCCACCGGGCTGACCGCGGTGCTGGAACTGGGCGACCCCGGCGACCTGCTGGGCGACGCCCGGCGGGCACTGCCCACGCCCAGCGCGCTGCTGCCGCCCGCCGACGGCGAGCATCCGCCGGTCCGGATCCAGTTGCTGCTGCACGCCGCGCCGGCCCCCGCGCCGGTCACGGCCGGCGGCACCGCGGGCACGTCGTACCGGCAGTTGACCGGGGGCCGGCTGCCGGGGCAGGAGCGGGCGTTGCTCGCCGTCCGGGTGTTGCGGGTCGACGGCTGGCGCGACGAGGAGCTGCGGGTAGCCCTCTCCGGCACCGTACGCCGGATCGTCCGACGCCTCGGCCCGGCCGGGGGGCGGCTCCTCGGTGAGCACGCCGCGCTGCGCGTACTCGGGGAACTGGCCCACCACGACGGCGCTTGGCCGACCCGCGAGACCTGGCAGGTGGTCTGTGCCGGCGGGCTGCTCCAGGCCAGCTTCCGGCTGCGCCGCTGGCCCGACCCGCACGCCGAGTTGGGCCGCCGGCTGGTGACCCGGCTACTGGCGCTGCCGGCGACCGCGACCAGCGTCGCGCTCTGCGCCGGCCCGCGCACCGGCGCCGACACCGCCGGGATGCCAGCGGAGCTGACGGTACGGCTGGCCGCCTGGACGCCCGACGAACTCGCCCTGGCCACCCAGGCGTTGGCTCGGCTCGTCGCGGACGCCGGAGGCGAGGTACGCCGACTCGACGGCGATCAGCTCGACGGGCTGGCCGCCACGCTGCCGCTCGCGGTGGCCAGCGCTGCGGTGGCCGTCGGTCCGGATCCTGAGCCGCTGGAGCTGTCGATCGGGGGCGGCGGGCTGATGGTCGGCGCCAACCGGCACGGCGATGCGGTCACCGTGCGGCTGTTCCGCGCCGAGGGCACCCGGCTGGTCCTCGTCGGCGGGGTCCGCGCGGCGCAGCTGCTGGTCCTGCGGGCGATGGCGCTGGGCGCGCGGGTGGCCGTACAGACCGGCCGCCCACGGGTGTGGGAGCCGTTCGTACGAGGGGTGGGCAGCACCGGTGGCGGCGTCGCGGTGCTGCCGCCGGGGCGCACGGTCGGCGGTGGCCCCGGCTCACCGATATGCCCGGTGCTGCTGGTGGTGGACGCGGGGGCGACGCCGACCGAACCGACGCCAGGGCCGGCCTGGCAGGCCACCCTGGTGATACGCGACGAGCTGACCGCCGCCGACGTGGACGTCCTGGGCCGGGCGGACCTGGCGGTGCTGCAACCGCTGGACCCGCAGGAGGCGGCGCTGGCCGGAGCCGCGCTCGGGTTGGGCGGGTCGGCGGAGTGGCTGACCCGGATCCGCACGGACATGGTGGCGGTGGTGAACCGGCGGGCGTTGCGCTGGGCGCTGCTCTCCCCCACGGCGATCGAGTCGCAGCTGATCGGCCGACCGGGGCGGCGCTGAGGCCGACCGGCGGTCATCCGCCGCCGTCCGGCCCAGAGGGTTCCCACAGTGGATCTCCCGTGACACCATCCCCGCATGAAGGGCATTTTCATCCGGCTGGGTGCCACAGCCGTCGCGTTCTGGTTGGCCACGCTGCTCATCCCCGGCATCTCCCTGGATTCCAGCTCGGCGGTCGACACGGTCGTCACGCTGCTGCTGGTCGCGGTGATCTTCGGAGTGGTCAACGCGGTACTCCAGCCGATCATCAAGACCGTGGGCTGCGGGCTGTACCTGCTGACCCTGGGGCTGATCGCGCTGGTCGTCAACGGCCTGCTGTTCCTGCTCACGAGCTGGATCGCCGGCGAGGCCGGGCTGCCCTTCCACGTGGACGGCTTCTGGCCGGCCGCCGTACTCGGCGCGCTCTTCGTCGGCATCGTGACCTGGATCCTGGGCGCGGTCCTCGACCGGGACTGATCCGGGTCGCATCTCCCGGCCAACCCCTGATCGTTGGCCGCTCGTGGGTAGCAGGCCCGGCGTGTCGGGTTGCCCAGCCGTCGCGCGTCGGTGCGCGGCCTGTTGCGACCGGGCAGCGGGTCGCGTCCCGAACCGGGCGGCCGGCCGCGGGCCGGTTCGGGGCGACTGCCAACGAGCGGGAATTGGCTGGCGCGGCCGGGGGCGAGTCGGGCTAGCGTCCCTGGAATGTTCTCCCTGACCCGCGACGACGGCTACCTGCTCAGCACCGATCCGGCTCGGCTCGACCTGGACCGGGTGCACCAGTGGCTCTCCACCGACGCGTACTGGGCGCTCGGGCGGAGCCGGGAGTCCGTCGCGCGCGCCTTCGCCGGCTCGATCCCGTACGGCGTCCACCGGGTGCCGGACGGCGGGCAGGTGGCGGTGGCCCGGGTGGTCACCGACGGGGTCACCTTCGGCTGGCTCTGTGATGTCTACGTGGCGCGCGAGGAGCGGGGACGCGGGCTGGGCGCCTGGCTGGCCACGGCCGTTCGGGACCACCTGGCCAGCCTGGGCGTACGACGGATCCTGCTGGCCACCCTCGACGCGCACGGGGTGTACGCCAGGGTCGGCTTCACCCCGGTCACGCCGGAACGCTGGATGGAGCTGGACCGACGCTCGGTCAACCCGGTCACCGGAAAGGATCCGATCGGCTCACCGGGCCTTACGGTGGAGGCGTGAACCAGACCCGACTCGGTTACCTCTACGGCTTCGGGGCGTACCTGATCTGGGGTTTCTTTCCGGTCTACCTGAAGCTGCTGCGCCCCGCCGGCCCGGTGGAGATCCTGGCCCACCGGATCGTCTGGTCGGTGCTCTTCGTCGCGCTGGTGCTGGCCGCCATGCGCAACGTCGGCTTCCTGCGGGCGCTGGCCCGCCGGCCCCGGACGCTGGCCGGGATCGGTACGGCGGCGGCGCTGATCGCGGTCAACTGGACCGCCTACATCTACGGGGTGAACTCCGACCGGGTGGTGGAGACCGCCCTGGGCTACTTCATCAACCCGCTGGTCGTGGTGCTGCTCGGCGTCTTCGTGCTCCGCGAGCGGCTGCGCCCGGCGCAGTGGGTGGCCCTGGGCGTCGGCGCGCTCGCGGTGGCGGTACTCACCGTCGACTACGGCCGGCTGCCGTACCTGGCGCTGACCCTGGCGTTCACCTTCGCCGGGTACGGGCTGGTCAAGAAGCGGCTCGGACTGCCCGCCGCGGAAGGGTTCTTCGTCGAGTCCGCGGTGCTGGCACTGCCCGCCCTGGCGTACCTGGGCTGGCTGGCGGCCCGGGGAGGGTCCACCTTCGGCCACGTCTCGGCCGGGCACACCGTGCTGCTGGCGCTGGCCGGCGCGGTGACCGCCGTCCCGTTGCTGCTCTTCGCCGGGGCGGCCAACCGGTTGCCGCTGACCGGGCTGGGCATGCTCCAGTACCTCGCCCCGATCCTCCAGCTCGGCTGCGGTGTGCTGCTGTTCCACGAGCCACTGCCACCGGCCCGGCTGGCCGGTTTCGTCCTGGTCTGGGCGGCGCTGATGATCTTCACGGTGGACCTGCTGCGGCAGGGGCGCCGCAACCGGATCGCCGCCCGCGCCCCGGCGCCGGTCACCGCCGGTTGACCCACCGGCGCGCGCCCCGAGCCGGCCGGGACCGGCCGGGGGCGACGCTCAGCGCACCTCGTAGTCCAGGACGGTGGTGCCGTCGGCGCGGATCAACTCCAGCCGGACCAGCTCCGCGTCGGTGAACCGGGTCGCGCCGGTGAGGCGGACGTCGTCGCCGGGGCCCGCCAGCCAGGAGGCGATCTGTTCGGTGGCGTCGTCCGGGCCGTACGCCACCAACCGGAAGGTGTACGCCTTGCCGTAGCCGGCCGTGGCGTCGTACCCGCAGTGCATGGTGATCTCGGTGCCCCACTTCTTGCCGGTCAGCCCGATTTCCGCGTGCACCGCGGGAGTCTTCGCCGACACCGGCGCCATGGAGACCATGCGGATCGCCTGCACGGTCGGCGTCGGCGTCGGACCCGGGGCCGGACGCAGCACGGTGGCCCCGCCGAAACCCACCACCACCGCGAACCCGGCGGCGACCAGCGCGGTCAACGCGTACCTCAGCCGGCTGGCGGAGCGTTCCCTGCGGCGGCGCTTGCGCGCCACGGCGAGCAGGTCGGGCACCCGGTCGATCTCCGGCGGCGGAGGCAGGAACTCCACCAGGTCGGTCGGGTCGAGCCGCCCCAGCAGCCCGGGCAGCACGGCGATCTCGGCGACCGCCTCCCGGCACTCGAAACAGCCGGCGAGGTGCCGCTCGTAGGCCGCCCGGTCCGCCGGGGCGAGAGCGCCCAGAACGTACGCGCCGTCGTCGAACGCGAACTCGCAGCGGGTCATCCGGTCACCCCCATCTCAGCCAGGACCAGCCGTAGTGAACGCAGTGCGTAGTGGGTGCGGGACTTGACGGTCCCCGCCGGCACGCCCAGCCGGGCAGCCGCCTCGGACACCGAACGCCCCTGGTAGAAGCACTCGACCAGCACCTCGCGGTGGGTCGGGCTGAGCCGGTTCAGCGCCTCGGCGACGGTCCACGCCTCCACCGCGCGCTCGGCCTCGTCGACCGTCTCGGGCGGCTCGGGCAGCTCCTCGGTGAACACCTCACCCACCCGAGTGGACCGGCGCCGCCACGCGTCGATCGCCAGGTTCCGGGCGGTGGTGAACAGCCACGCGCGGACCGAACCGCGACGCGGGTCCAGCGACTCCGGATGGCGCCAGGCCCGCAACAGGGTCTCCTGCACCAGATCCTCCGCCCGGGTCCGGTCGCCGTTGACCAGGCGGAGCGCGTGCGCGTACAGCGCCTCGGCATGCTCGTCGTGCAACGCGCGCAGCAGTTGGGCGTCGTGGTCGCTGACGGTGATCACCTCGCTCTACGCGCCGGGTCGGACGGTGTGGGGTCCGCTTGTGGATACGCGCGACCCCACCGATCGGTTCATCCGCTCCTGCTGTTCACATGAGGTTCACACTCGCGCCGAGGCCCGCTCACCGCGCCCTGGCAGCCTCCGGCCGGTACGCACGTCCACCCGCTGTTCCGGCCGTGCCAGTGAACCTGCTTCCAGGAGGCTTCCCCGATGAGCGACCGTCCCCGGCTGCTCCCGCTGCTGGGCACCCCCCGGCACGGCAGCCGCGATGCGATGACCTGCCTGTACCGGTGCGGCAACGCCTGCGACCACCCCGTGCCCAACACCTCCGACAACGCGTACTTCGGCGACATCGTCTCCGCCGAGGTGAACCGGCGCGGCGTGCTGTCCGCCGGGGCCGTCGGTGCCCTGGTCCTCGGCTTCGGCACCGCCGCCGGCGCCACCGGCGGATCGGTTCCGGCCGCCGCCGCGCCCGCCGCCGCCGAGGTGACCGGCTTCCGCCGCCCCCGTCCGCCCGCCGGCACCGGAGCACTCACCTTCAAACCGATCCCGCCGAACAAGCTCGACACCCTGGTCGTGCCGAACGGGTACGACCACTCGGTGGTCATCCGCTGGGGTGACCCGGTCGTCCCCGGTGCCCCCCGGTTCGACCTGCGCAACCAGACCGCCGCCGCCCAGGCCAAGCAGTTCGGCTACAACAACGACTTCGTCGGGGTGCTGCCGCTGGACCGGCGTGGCCGGCGGGCGCTGCTCGTGGTGAACCACGAGTACACCAACGAGGATCTGATGTTCCCCGGCTTCACCAGCATGGACGCGCTCACGGTGGAGCAGTTGCGGGTGACCATGGCCGCCCACGGCATGTCCGTGGTGGAACTGGAGCGGGTCGACGGCACCGGGCAGTGGCGTCCAGTCACCCAGGGCCGCCGTCCGTACAACCGGCGGGTGACCGCGCTGGCCACGAAGTTCGACCTGACCGGACCGGCCGCCGGGTCGGCCTGGTTGCGTACCGCCGCCGACCCGAAGGGCCGTACGGTCGTCGGCACGCTGAACAACTGCGCCGGCGGGGTCACCCCGTGGGGCACGGTGCTCTCCGGCGAGGAGAACTTCAACCAGTACTTCGTCGGCGGCGACGCCGTGCCGGAGGAGGTCAAGCCGAAGCTCGCCCGGTACGGCATCACCACCACCGCCCGGTACCCGAGCGGCAGCCGCAGGTGGGAGCGGGCTGACGAGCGGTTCGACCTGGCGAAGCACCCGAACGAGGCGAACCGCTTCGGCTGGATCGTGGAGATCGACCCGTTCGACCCGGAGAGCCGCCCGCGCAAGCACACCGCGCTGGGCCGGTTCAAGCACGAGGGCGCCAACGTGATCGTGGCGCGCAACGGTCAGGTGGTCGCCTACATGGGCGACGACGAGCGCTTCGACTACCTGTACAAGTTCGTCTCGGACAAGAAGTTCATGCCGGGTGACTCGTGGGTGGCCCGCAAGCACAACCTGACGCTGCTGGAGTCCGGCACCCTCTACGTGGCGAAGATCGAGCAGACCAGCGCCGCCGAGATCGACGGTTCCGGAAAGCTCCCCGCCGACGGCGCGTTCAACGGCCGGGGGCGGTGGATCAGGCTGGTCAGCGGCACCCGCTCGTACGTCGACGGGATGACCGCCGCCGACGTGCTCACCTTCACCCGGCTGGCCGCCGACAAGGTCGGCGCGACCAAGATGGACCGGCCGGAGGACGTCGAGGCGAGCCTGCTCACCGGCAAGGTGTACGTGGCGCTGACCAACAACACCGACCGGGGCAAGCCCGGGAAGGCACCGGCCGACGAGGCCAACCCGCGCAACCTCAACAAGCACGGCCAGATCCTGGAGCTGGTCGAGGACCGCGCCGACAGCACGGCGGAGACCTTCGCCTGGTCGCTGCCGATTGTCGCCGGCGACCCGACCGACCCGTCGACCTACTTCGCCGGGTACGACAAGACGAAGGTGTCGCCGATCTCCTGCCCGGACAACGTGGCCTTCGACGCCGCCGGAAACCTGTGGATCTCCACCGACGGCAACGCGCTGGGCAGCAACGACGGTCTCTTCGCCACCCCCGTGGAGGGCCCGGAGCGGGGCCACCTCAAGCAGTTCCTCACCGTGCCGGTCGGTGCGGAGACCTGCGGCCCGTTCATCACCGAGGACAACCGTTCGGTCTTCGTGGCGGTGCAGCACCCCGGTGAGCTGACCGGGGCGAGCGTGGAGAAGCCGGCGTCGACCTGGCCGGACGGTGACTACGCCAAGCCGGGTGTGGTGGTCGCCTGGCGGCTGGACGGCGGCCCGATCGGCAGCTGACGTTCCCCTCCGGTGGCCTACCCCGGCCACCGGCCGACGGGCTCCGCTCTCCGCCCGGGACGGGGCCCGTCGGCGTGTCGGTGATCGGCCGGGCGGGAGGTCACGTGTCGGCGGTGATGATGTCGGCGAGGGACCGGGCGACGGTCAGCAGCTTGGCCCGTACCACCCGGGCGGAGGTCATCATCTCGCTGGCCGGCAGCGCGCAGGCCAGCGCCACCCGACGTTCGATGTCCTTGTCCGGGGCTACCAGCACCGCCGCGCAGGCCACCCCCTGCCGGAACTGCCCCAGCTCCAACTGCATGCCACGGCGTTCCCCGGCGGCCAGGTCCGCCTCGAACGCCTCCACCGTGGTCAGGGTGGCGGTCGTGAACGGGCGCATGCCGTACTCGCGCAGGTAGCGGAAACGCTGGTCGGGGGTGAGCGTGGCGAGCAGGCTCTTGCCGAGCGCGGTCGCGTGCGCGCCCTCGTCGAAGCCGGGCACCAGCTCCTCCAGGTGCGGCGAGCGGACGCCCTCGGCGGCCGCGGTGACCGCCACCTGCCCGCCCACGAAGCGGCCGAGGTAGTGACTCCAGCCGGTGTCGGCGGCGGCTCGGCGCAGCGTCTCCCCGACCGCCGGCGGCCCTCGGAAGGCGGTCACCAGCTCCCGGTACCGGTCGGCGACCTCCAGCCCGACGATGTAGGTGCCGTCCTCCCGGCGAATCACGTAACCCTCGTACGCCAGAGTGCGGACCAGGTGGTAGGTGGTGGCGACGGTCAGCTCGCACCGCCGGGCGATCTGCTTGACGGTCAGCCCCTTCGGGGCGCGACCGACCGACTCGAGCACGCGCAGGGCGCGGGAGACGCTCCGGATGAGATCCGAAGGCTCCGCCAGGGGGTCGCGCACAACCACCTCCGCAGCCGGGGACTTACACCATATGAAAAAACGCCCAGGGACGGAACGCCCGTTCGGGTCGAGAATGCCAGACCAGCATGTACGTGACGGGTATCGCTGCGCCACACCGGGCGGTCGGAAAGCAGACTCACGTACGTTGGCCGCACCATGACCGACACCGACCTCACCTCATCCACGCACCGGCCCGAGGTACGCCCGCTGCGCGCCGGTGCCGGCGCCGTCGCCACCACCATCGCCTGCGTGCTGCCGGTGTTCCTGGTCGGTGGTCTGGCCGTGCAGATGGGCGACGACCTCCATTTCTCCCCGGCCGGGCTGGGGTTGGCCGTCGCGGTGTACTTCGGCGTCAGCGCGCTGGCCTCGGTCCCGTCGGGGCGTCTCGTCGAGCGGTACGGGCCGGTCACGGTGGCCCGCGCCGGCATCCTGATCGCCGCCGCCTGCCTGCTCGCCATCGCGACGTTGGCCCGCTCGTACCCGGTGCTGGTGGTCCTGCTGGGGTTGAGCGCCGCGGCGAACGCGCTCGGTCAACTCGCCAGCAACGCGGCGCTGGCCCGGCACGTCCCGGCCCGCCGGCAGGGGCTCTCCTTCGGCGTGAAACAGGCCGCGATCCCCGCTTCCACCCTGCTGGCCGGCGCGGCGGTACCCGCCATCGCACTCACCGCCGGGTGGCGTTGGGCGTTCGTGGCCGCTTCGGTCGCCGCGCTGGCCACCCTGCCCGCCGTACCCCCGGGCGACGCCGGGCCGAAACGACGCGCCGCGTCGGCGCGCGGCGGGCGGGCCACCGCGGCGCTCGTGGTGGTGGGGGTGGCGGCGACCCTCGCGGCGGCTGCCGCGAACGCACTGGGCACCTTCCTGGTCGACTCTGCGGTGGCGCGTGGTCTCGCGCCGGGGCTGGCCGGGCTGACCCTCACCCTGGGCAGCGCGGTCTGCGTGACCGCCCGGGTGGGTGGGGGCTGGCTCGCCGACCGGCGTGCCGAGGGGCACGTCGCGCTGATCGCCGGAATGCTGGTGGTGGGCGCGGCCGGGTTGGGTCTGCTCGCGGTGGCCGGCACGGTGCCGCTGGTGGTGGGCGTGGTGCTCGGTTTCGGTCTGGGCTGGGCCTGGCCGGGGCTGATGAACTTCGCCGTGGTCAAGCTGCATCCGCAGGCTCCGGCCGCCGCCACCTCGATCACCCAGACCGGGGTGTACGCGGGCGGCTGCCTCGGCCCGCTCGGGCTGGGCACCATCGCCGCCGCCTTCGGCTACCCGATGATGTGGCTGGCCGCCGCCGCGGCCATGCTCGCCGCCGCCGCCTTCATGCTCACCGGCAGCCGCCTCCTCGCCCGCTGAGCCCCGCGTCCGGCCAAGCCGCGCGCGGGGGCGGTCAGCCGGTGCGGTCGGCGATGTGGTCGCAGAGCGATTCGAGGGCCCGGCGGGCCGGGCTGTCCGGCAGTGGGGCGAGTTGCGCCCGAGCGCCCTCGGCGTAGCTGCGTACCGTCTCCCGGGCCCGCTTGAGCGCCGGCGACTCGCGCAGCAGGCCGAGCGCCTCGGCGTGCAGCGCGTCGTCGACCAGCGGGCCGGTGGCCAGGATCTCCCGCAGCCGCACCGAGGCGGCATCCGAGTCGTCGGCGGCCCGGGCGTAGAGCACCGGCAGGGTCGGCACGCCCTCGCGCAGGTCCGTCCCGGGTGTCTTGCCCGACTGCCGCGACTCGCTGGCGATGTCGAGCAGGTCGTCGGAGAGCTGGAAGGCCACCCCGATGGTCTCGCCGTAGCCTGCCAGAGCCTCGGTGTGCGCGACCGACGCGCCGCCGAACATGCCACCGAAGCGGGCCGAGGTGGCGATCAGCGAGCCGGTCTTCTCCGCGATCACGTTCAGGTAGTGGGCGATCGGGTCCTCGCCGGCGCGGGGGCCGACGGTCTCGGCGATCTGGCCGTGGACCAGCCGGGCGAACGTGCGCGCCTGGAGCCGGACCGCCTCGGGGCCGAGGTCGGCGGCGATGTCCGCGGCCCGGGCGAAAAGGTAGTCGCCCACCAGGATGGCCACCGAGTTCGTCCAGCGGGAGTTGGCGCTCGGCGCACCGCGCCGGACGGCTGCCTCGTCCATCACGTCGTCGTGGTAGAGCGTCGCCAGGTGGGTGAGTTCCATCACCACCGCGGCCGGGATCACCTGCGGGGCCCCCGCGTCACCGAACTGGGCGCCCAGCGCCACCAGCAGCGGCCGGAATCGCTTCCCGCCGGCCTCCACCAGATGCCGCGCCGCCTCGGTGACGAACGGATCGGCGCTGGCCACGCTGGCCCGCAGCTCGGTCTCGACGGAGTCGAGCAGACCCAGCACGGACGACTCGACGTGCGGGTCGGCGAGATGAACGCCGAGCGCGCCGATCTGGCCCGTGCCCGCCCGGCCCCGACGACCGCCGGAACCGACCGCCTCTGAACGCTCGCCAGCCGGATTCACCACGCCCTCAACCATGCCACACCCGTTCGACCTGCTCCGGGGCGGGGATACGGCCCGGGGCCGGTGCGCCACCGCGCACCGGCCCCGGATCCGAGGAACGACGGTTCACCTGACGAACGTCGCGGCGTCTGTCGCCAGATCGAGCAGCGGCGCGGGAAGCACCCCGAGCACCAGGGTGGCCGCCACGCCGATCATGAGCGCGGTGGCGGTCAGCCCACCCGGCACGGTGACCGTCGGGGTGCTGTCCCCGGGCTCGGACAGCCACATCATCACCACGACCCGCAGGTACGGGAACGCCAGCACCATGCTGGTCAGCACACCGGCCACCACCAGCCACGCCTGACCGCTCTCCAGGGCAGGACCGAAGACCGCGAACTTGCCCATGAAGCCACTGGTCAGCGGGATACCGGCGAAGGCCAGCAGGATGAAGGTGAAGACGCCGGCGTAGAACGGCGAGCGGCGACCCAGCCCGGCCCAGCGGGACAGGTGGGTGGCCTCGCCGTCCGCGTCCCGGACCAGGGTCACCACGGCGAACGCGGCCAGCACCGAGAACCCGTACGCGGCCAGGTAGAACATCGTGCCCGCGACGCCCGCGCCGGTCGGCGCGAGCACACCCACCAGCAGGTAGCCGGCATTGGCGATCGACGAGTACGCCAGCAGCCGCTTGATGTCGGTCTGGGTCACCGCCAGCACCGCGCCGACCAGCATGGTCAGCACCGCCACCACGCCGAGGATCGGGGTGAAGTCCCAGGCGGCGTCCGCGAACGCCACGTGGAACACCCGCAGCAGGGCCCCGAAGGCGGCGACCTTGGTGCAGGCCGCCATGAAGGCGGTGACCGGCGTCGGGGCGCCCTGGTAGACGTCCGGCGTCCAGACGTGGAACGGCGCGGCGGCGGCCTTGAACAGCAGGCCGATGGCGAGCAGCGCCATGCCGGCGAAGAGCAGCACCGGGCTGGCCGGCGAATCCTTCACCGCGGCGTGCACGGTGGCGAAGTCGACGCCCGCCGCCCGATCCGGCATCCCGGCGGTGAAGCCGTAGACCAGCGCCACACCGAACAGGAAGAACGCCGAGGCGTACGCGCCGAGCAGGAAGTACTTCATCGCCGCCTCCTGGCTCAGCAGCCGCCGACGGCGGGCCAGCGCGCAGAGCAGGTAGAGCGGCAGCGAGAAGACCTCGAGCGCGATGAACATGGTCAGCAGGTCGTTCGCCGCCACGAAGATCAGCATGCCGCCGACGGCGAAGGTGGTCAGCGGGTAGACCTCGGTCGCGCCGTTGCTCCCCTCGGCCTGCCGCCGGTCGTCGTCCGACTCGGCGGTCACCGCGGCCTGGGCGACGAACGCCCCGCCGCGTTCCACCGAGCGCTCCCCGATCAGCAGCAGCGCCATGGCGGCGAGCACCAGGATGGCGCCCTGGAGGAACAGCGTCGGACCGTCGACGGCGATCGCGCCACCGATGGTGACCAGTCGCTCGTCGGCGTTGAACACGACCATCACCAGTGCGCCGAGCACCGCCACCAGGGCGAGTGAGAGCTGCGTCAGGTGCCGGTGGCGGCGCGGCACGAAGGCCTCGACCAGCACCCCGAGCAGGGCCACGCCGAGCATGATCAGGATCGGGGAGAGCGCCGCGTAGTCGATCGACGGCAGTTTCAGCTCGGTCACTGGTCTGACCTTTCGTTCGCGACTGCGGGGCTCACTCGCTGCGCTCGTTCACTCCTCGCGCTCACCGGCTAGCCTCCTGGACGCTGCCGACCTCAGGGGCGGGATCGGTCTTGCCGACGTCCTGCATGGTCGCCTGGACGGCGGGGTTGATGACATCGGTGACCGGCTTCGGATAGAAGCCGAGCAGCAGGATCAGGGCGATCAGTGGGGCGACCACGAACTTCTCCCGCAGGCTCAGGTCGCGGCGCATCGCCTCGATGCCGGTCAGCTCCGGGTTGAGGGTGCCCTGCGTGGTGCGCTGCACCATCCACAGCACGTAGGCGGCGGCCAGGATGATGCCCAGGGTGGCGATCACCGCGACCGGCTTGTTCACCGTGAACGTGCCGATCAGCACCAGGAACTCGGAGACGAACGGTGCCGTGCCGGGCAGGGCCAGGGAGGCCAGGCCGGCGAAGAAGAGCACCCCGGCCAGCAGCGGCATCAGCTTGCCCGCGCCGCCGAAGTCCTTGATCAGCGCCGAGCCCCGGCGGGCGATCAGCATCCCCACCACCAGGAACAGCAGGCCGGTGGCGAGCCCGTGGTTGAGCATGTAGAGCACCGCGCCGGTGCCGGCCTGGGTGGTGAAGGCAAAGATACCGACCCCGATGAAACCGAAGTGGGCGATCGAGGTGTACGACACCAGCCGCTTCAGGTCGGACTGCCCCACCGCCAGCAACGCCGCGTAGATGATGCCGATCAGGCCCAGCGCCAGCGCCCACGGCGCGAACCACTTCGACGCCTCGGGGAACAGCGGCAGGCAGTACCGCAGGATGCCGAAGGTGCCGACCTTGTCCAGCACCCCGACCAGCAGTGCGGCGGCGCCCGCCGGGGCGGCCCCACCGGCGTCCGGCAGCCAGGTGTGGAAGGGGAAGAACGGCGCCTTGATGGCGAAGGCGAGGAAGAAGCCGAGGAACAGCCAACGCTCGGTGCCGGTGGAGATGTCCACCTGGGTCAGCGTCTGCCAGTCGAGGGTCTTCCCGCCGACCACCCAGAGGCCGACCACCGCGGCCAGCATGAACAGACCGCCGACGAGCGAGTAGAGGAAGAACTTCACCGCCGCGTACTGCCGTTGGTGGCCGCCGTAGCTGCCGATCAGGAAGTACATCGGCACCAGCATGACCTCGAAGAACACGTAGAACAGGAAGACGTCGGCGGCGGCGAAGACGCCGATCATCGTGCACTCGAGGACGAGCAGCAGGGCGAAGTAGACCGGCACCGACCGCTTCGAGGACTCGGCGTCGTGCCAGGACGCCAGGATCACCAGCGGCACCAGCACCGCGATCAGCATCAACATGACCAGCGCGATGCCGTCCGCGGCGAAGGTGAAGTTGACCCCCCAGGTCGGGATCCACGGGTACGACTCACGGAACTGCAACCGGTCGCCGTCGACCTGGAACGACACCCACATGACCACGGAGAGCGCCAGCACGAGCAGTGACCAGCCGAGCGCCACCTGCTTGGCCAGCTCGGGCCGCCGCCGGGGCAGCAGGACCACCACCAGCGCACCGACCAGCGGCGCCACGGTGAGCACCGAGAGGAACGGGAAGTCGGACATTATTCGGCCTTACCTCCGTCGTCACTGCGCGGTCCGCCGACGACGGCCGCCTGAAGGTCGATCACGCCAACCACCCCGCCTGTACGGCCAGGAACGCCGCCACCACCAGCAGCGCGCCGGTGAGGATGGACGTCGCGTACGACCGGACGAAGCCGGTCTGCAGCCGGCGGAGCCGGCCGGAGCCGCCACCGACCGCCGCCGCCAGGCCGTTGACCAGCCCGTCGACGCCTCGGTTGTCCAGGAAGACCAGTGCCCGGGTGAGGAAGATACCGGGCTTCTCGAAGACCGCCTCGTTGAAGGCGTCGGTGTACAGGTTGCGCCGGGCGGCGGTGACCAGCACCCCGGCTGGCTGCGGCTCGGTGGCCGTGCCGTTGCGGAACAGCATCCAGGCCAGCCCGGCTCCGGCGACGGTGACCAGCAGCGAGAGCACGGTGATCACGACGTGCGACAGGACCGCCTCGTGCCCCTCCGTCTGGCCACCCAGGCCGGCGGTGGCGGTCAACCAGTCCGGCACCGACGTGGCGAGCAGGAAACCGGCACCGACCGACCCGATCGCCAGCAGGATCAGCGGGATCGTCATCAGCTTCGGCGACTCGTGCGGGTGCTCGATGTCCTCGGTCCACCGCTTCGGTCCGTGGAAGGTGAGCACGAACAGCCGGGTCATGTAGAAGGCGGTCAGCCCCGCACCGAGCAGCGCCGCGCCGCCGAACAGCCAGGCCGTCCAGCCCTCCCGCTCGAACGCGGCCACGATGATCGGCTCCTTGGAGAAGAAGCCGGAGAAGGGGAACATGCCGATGATGGCCAGCCAGCCCATCATGAAGGTGATCCAGGTGACCTTCATGTACTTCGACAGGCCGCCGAAGCGGCGGATGTCCACCTGGTCGTTCATGCCGTGCATGACCGAGCCGGCGCCGAGGAACATGTTGGCCTTGAAGAAGCCGTGCGCCAGCAGGTGCACGATGGCCAGCGCGTACGCCCCGCCGCCCAGGCCGACGCCGAGGAACATGTAGCCGATCTGGCTCACCGTCGACCAGGCCAGCACCCGCTTGATGTCGTCCTTGGCCGCGCCGATGAGGCAGCCCATCAGCAGGGTGACCGCGCCGACACTGACCACCACGAGCTGGAGCGTGGCGTTGGCCGAGAAGATCGGGTTCGAGCGGGCGATCAGGTAGACGCCGGCGGTGACCATGGTGGCGGCGTGGATGAGCGCCGACACCGGGGTCGGGCCCTCCATCGCGTCCGGCAGCCACGCCTGGAGCGGGAACTGGCCGGACTTGCCGCACGCGCCGAGCAGCAGAAGCAGGCCCAGCACCAGCACGGTGCCGCCGGCCAGCCCGCCGACGCCGGTGAAGACCTCGTCGTACTGGGTGGTGCCGAGGGTGGCGAACATGATGAAGATGCCGATCGCCAGGCCGGCGTCGCCGACCCGGTTCATCAGGAACGCCTTCTTGCCGGCGGTGGCCGCGCTCGGCCGCCCGTACCAGAAGGAGATCAGCAGGTACGACGCCAGACCGACGCCCTCCCAGCCGAAGTAGAGCATCACGTAGTTGTTGCCGAGCACCAGCAGCAGCATCGCGGCGACGAACAGGTTGAAGTACGCGAAGAACCGCCGCCGGCCCTCGTCGTGCGCCATGTACTCGACCGCGTAGAGGTGGATCAGGAAACCCACCCCGGTGATCAGCAGGACGAAGACCGCGGCCAGCGGATCGAAGAGCAGCCCGAAGTCCACTCTCAGGTTGCCGACGGCGATGAAGTCCCAGAGGCTCAGCTCGACGGACTTGTTCTCCAGGCCGCGCAGCTGGAAGAAGGAGGCCACCCCGAGCACGAACGCGACGCCGATCGCGGCCACCCCGAGCCAGTGCCCCCAGCGGTCCGCCCGCCGGCCGAGCAGCAGCAGGATGGCTGCGCTGACCAGCGGAACCGCCACCAGCAGCCAGACGCTGCTCAGCAGGCCGCTGGCCGCCGCGTAGGTGGCGGCACCGGTCGGCTCTGCCTGGGCGTACGTCAGAATGTGATCCACCGCAGGGCCCCTTTAGTACTTCAGCAGGTTGGCGTCGTCGACGCTCGCCGAGCGCCGGGTCCGGAAGATCGACATGATGATGGCGAGCCCGATCACGACCTCGGCCGCGGCCACCACCATCACGAAGAACGCCATGATCTGGCCGTTGAGGTCACCGTTGATCCGGCTGAAGGTGACCAGCGTCAGGTTCGCCGCGTTGAGCATCAGCTCGACGCACATGAACAGCACGATCGCGTTACGCCGGACCAGCACGCCGACGGCGCCGATGGTGAAGAGCACCGCCGCGAGGATGAGGTAGTAGTCGGGGGTCATTTGTCAGTCCCCTTCAGGGAGGTTTCCTCGGCGGTCATCTCCCGCACCGGCAGGATCTCCGGGGTGCTGCGCTCGGTCAGCCGGCCGTCGGGCAGGCGGGCCGGGGTGGCCACCGAGGACGAGGTGGCGAAGACACCGGGGCCGGGCTTCGGACCCGGGTAGTTGCCGGGGCGGAACCGGGCCTTCATGGTGGCGACCTGGTCCATCCGGTCCTCCCGGCGCCGCTCGATGTGCGCCAGCACCATCGCGCCGACGGCCGCCGTGATCAGCAGCGCCGAGGTCAGCTCGAAGGCGAAGACGTACTTGGTGAAGAGCAGCCGCGCGATGCCCTGCACGTTCCCCTCGGCGTTGGCCTGCTCCAGGCCCACTCCGGCGGTCCCGCCGAGCGCCCGGTGCAGACCGGTGCCGACCAGGCCGGCGAAGCCGAGACCCAGCACCACCGCGGCGATCCGCTGCCCGCGCAACGTCTCGATCAGCGAGTCGGAGGCGTCCCGGCCGACCAGCATCAGCACGAAGAGGAAGAGCATCATGATCGCGCCGGTGTAGACGATGATCTGCACCATGCCGATGAACGGGCCGGCCTGGAGCACGTAGAACACGCCCAGGCAGAGCATGGTCAGCACCAGCCAGAGCGCCGAGTGCACGGCGTTGCGGGCCCACACCATGCCGATCGCGCCGATCAGCGCCAGCGGGGCGAGGATCCAGAAGGTGACCTCCTCACCCCCGGACACCTCACCCGCCGCGGCGAGCACCGTAGACGTGGTCATGCTTCTGCTCCCTTGCCCGCCTCGGCCCGCTGGGCGTGCTGCTCGGCGCCGGGGAAGGTCACCCCCGGGTGTTCCTCGAGCTGGTAGCGGCCCGGGTTGTTGGCCGATCGCTCGGCCCCGGCCGAGACACCCGGGTTGTCCAGCGCGCCGACGTAGTAGTCCTTCTCGCTGTCACCCAGCCGCATCGGGTGCGGCGGCTGCTCCATACCCGGCAGCAACGGCGCGAGCAGCTGCTCCTTCGTGAAGATCAGATCCTGCCGGTTGTCGCGGGCCAGCTCGTACTCGTTGCTCATGGTCAGCGAACGGGTCGGGCAGGCCTCGATGCAGAGCCCGCAGAAGATGCACCGGGCGTAGTTGATCTGGTAGACGCTGGCGTACCGCTCACCTGGCGAGAAGCGTTGCTCCTCGCTGTTGTCGCCACCCTCGACGTAGATCGCGTCCGCCGGGCAGGCCCAGGCGCACAGCTCGCAGCCGATGCACTTCTCCAGGCCGTCCGGGTGCCGGTTCAGGATGTGCCGGCCGTGATAGCGCGGCGCCGAAACCGGCGGCTTGAACGGGTAGTCGGTGGTGACGACCTTCCTGAACATGTGCGAGAAGGTGACCCCGAAGCCCTTGAACGTTCCGGTGATCGCGCCCACGTCACACCTCCCTGGAGTCCGAGCCGGCAACGATGTTGGCCGGCTCCCGCTCGGCGACCACGCGCTTGGTGCGCGGGCTCGGTGGTACCTGAAGGTCCAGCGGGGGCAGCGGGAAGCTGCCCGGTGGACGGCTGTCGACCTGTTCCTGGAGAGTCGGCTTCGGCTTCGGCTGCCGGCTGGGCCAGAGGATCGTGATCAGCAGCAGCACACCCGCGCCGACGGCGGTGGCCAGCATCCGGTCCCGCGACTGCCAGTCCTCGATCGACCGCAGGCCGGCCAGGACCAGGATCCAGACCAGGTTGATCGGCAGCAGGACCTTCCAGCCCAGACGCATGAACTGGTCGTACCGGAGCCGAGGCAGGGTGCCCCGGAGCCAGACGAAGACGAAGACGAGGATCAGCACCTTGCCGAAGAACCACAGCATCGGCCACCAGCCGGAGTTGGCCCCCGCCCAGAAGGTGGTGATCGGGGCCGGGGCCCGCCAACCGCCGAGGAACAACGTCGTGGTCACCGCGGACATGGTCACCATCGCGACGTACTCGGAGAGCATGAAGAGCGCGAACTTCAGCGAGCTGTACTCGGTCATGAAGCCCGCGACCAGCTCCGACTCCGCCTCGGGAAGGTCGAACGGTGCCCGGTTGGTCTCACCGACGATGGCGATGAAGAAGATGATGAAGCTGGGCAGCAGCAGGATCGCGTACCAGCCGGGGGCCGGGATCTCGAAGCCGCCGAGGCTCAGCTTGGTGCCGCTCGCCTGGGCGGCGACGATCCCACTGGTGGACATCGTGCCGGCGGTCATGAAGACCGCCACGATGCTCAGCCCCATCGCGACCTCGTACGAGATCATCTGAGCGGTGGAGCGGAGACCGCCGAGCAGCGGGTACGTCGAACCGGAGGCCCAACCGCCGAGCACGACGCCGTAGACGGCCAGCGAGGAACACGCCAGCAGCACCAACACCGCCACCGGCACGTCGGTGACCTGCAACGGGGTCCGGTGCCCGAAGATGCTCACCATCGGACCGAACGGGATCACCGACAGGGCGGTGACCGCGCAGACCACCGAGATGACCGGTGCGAAGAAGTAGACGACCTTGTCCGCGGCCCGCGGGAGGATGTCCTCCTTGAAGGCCATCTTCAGACCGTCGGCGAGGGTCTGCAGCAGGCCGAACGGGCCGACCTGGTTCGGGCCGGGCCGGACCTGCATGTAGCCGACCACCCGCCGCTCGAACCAGACGCCGAGCAGCGTGGCCAACAGGCCGAACACGAACGCGAACACGATCTTGCCGAGGACCAGCCACCACGGGTCCCGGCCGAAGTCGGCCAGCGTCGGGTCCTGCGCGAGGAGGACGGTCACCGTGCCCACCTTTCGTTCGCGACTGCGGGGCTGCCGGTCTCGTCCGCGGCGGCCCGTTCGGCCGGGATGGCCCCGGCGGTGGCCGCGGAGATCCGGACGACCGTGCCGGACGTCGCGCCGAGGCTGCGCCGCACGGTCGAGCCGGGTGAGTTGGTCGGCAGCCAGACCACGCCGTCCGGCATCTCGGTGATCAGCGTCGGCAGGGTCACCGCCCCCCGGTCGGTGCCCACCGTCACCGGATCGCCGTCGGCGACACCGAGCGCCTCGGCGGTGCCCTTGCCGAGCCGGACCACCGGCGGGCGGGCGGTGCCGGCGAGGTGCTCGTCACCGTCGATGAGGCTGCCCAGGTCGATGAGCTGGTGCCAGGTGGCCAGCACGGCTTCGCCCGGCCCGGGCCTCGGCACGGCACCGGGCTCGACGCTGGGGACGGCCGGGGAATTCACCCGGGTCGGCGGCAGCCCGCCCAGCTCGCGGCGGATGCTCGGCACGTCGCCGGTGCCGAGCCGGACGTCGAGCTGCGCGGCGAGCGCGTCGAGCACCCGGCCGTCGGAGAGCGCCCCGGTGTGCAGCACCTCCTCGAAGGTGCGCAGCCGCCCCTCCCAGTCCAGGAAGCTGCCGGCCTTCTCGACCACCGGCGCGACCGGGAAGACGACGTCCGCCCGGCGGGTCACCGCTGAGTTGCGTAGTTCCAGGCTGACCAGGAACGGCACCGCGTCGAGGGCCTGTTCGGCCAGGCGCGGGTCGGCCAGGTCGGCCGGGTCCACGCCGGCCACCACCAGGGCGCCGAGCCGGCCGTCGGCCGCCGCGGCGAGGATCTGGTCGGTGTCCCGACCGGCCTGGCTGGGGATGACCCCGGCCGGGATGTCCCACGCCTCGCCGAGTTCCGCACGGGCGGCGGGCTCGGTCACCGGCCGCCCACCGGGCAGCAGGTTGGGCAGGCAACCGGCGTCGACCGCGCCGCGGTCACCCGCGCGCCTCGGCACCCAGGCCAGCTTCGCGCCGGTACGCCGGGCCACGTCCGCCGCGGCGGAGAGGCCGCCCGGTACGCTGGCCAGCCGCTCGCCGACGAAGAGGATGGCCCCCTCGGTGCCCAGCGCCTCGGCCACGGTGTGGTGTTCGGCGAGCACGCTCGCCTCCTCGCCCGGCACCACCCGGGCCAGCTTGGCGCCGAGCTTCTCCAGGCCGCGGGTGGCGAACGGGGCGATCGCGTAGACCGTCAGCTTCTTCTTCAGGTACGCCTTGCGCAGCCGCAGGAAGAGGATCGGGCACTCCTCCTCCGGCTCCAGGCCGACCAGCACCACCGCGGACGCCTTCTCCACGTCGGCGTAGGTCACCTCGGTGGCCCCGGCGACGGTGCTGGCCAGGAAGTCGGCCTCCTCGCGGGAGACCGGCCGGGCCCGGAAGTCGATGTCGTTGGTGTGCAGGGCGACCCGGGCGAACTTCGCGTACGCGTAGGCGTCCTCGACGGTGAGCCGGCCGCCGGTCAGCACCGCCGTGCCCTGCCCGCCGTCCCGGGCGGCGCGCAGCCCCTCGGCGGCCCGGGTCAGCGCCTCGCTCCAGGACGCCGCCCGCAGTTCCCCGCTGTGCTCGTCACGGACCAGCGGGGTGGTGAGCCGGTCGACGGCACGGGTGTACTGGAAGCCCCACCGGCCCTTGTCGCAGTTCCACTCCTCGTTGACCTGCGGGTCGTCGCCGGCCAGCCGGCGCAGCACCTTGCCCCGCCGCCAGTCGGTGCGCTGGGCGCAGCCGGCCGAGCAGTGCTCGCAGACACTCGGGCTGGAGACCAGGTCGAACGGCCGGGCCCGGAAACGGTACTGGGCACCGGTCAACGCCCCCACCGGGCAGATCTGCACGGTGTTGCCGGAGAAGTACGAGTTGAACGGGACGTCCCCGGCGTCGCCTTCCTCGCCGTACTCCTCGTCCCGGTAGATGTTGATCTCCTCGGCGGACGAGCGGCCCATCAGGTCGATGAACTTGTCGCCGGCGATCTCCTCGGAGAACCGGGTGCAGCGCTGGCAGAGCACGCACCGCTCGCGGTCGAGCAGCACCTGCGTGCTGATCTCCAGCGGCTTCTCGTACTCCCGCTTGTGCTCCTGGAACCGGGAGTCGGCGCGGCCGGTGGACATCGCCTGGTTCTGCAACGGGCACTCGCCGCCCTTGTCGCACATCGGGCAGTCCAGCGGGTGGTTGAGCAGCAGCAGCTCCATCACCCCCTCCTGCGCCTTCTTGGCGACCGGGGAGGTGAGCTGGGTACGGACCACCATGCCGTCGGCGACCGTCTGGGTGCAGGAGGCGACCGGCTTGCGCTGGCCCTCCACCTCCACCAGGCACTGGCGGCAGGCGCCCGCCGGGGCCAGCAGCGGGTGGTCGCAGAACCGGGGGATCTCCGTGCCCAACTGCTCGGCGACCCGGATCAACAGCGCACCCTTCGGGGCGGTGACCTCGACGCCGTCGATGGTGAGCGTGACCGTCTCGGTCTGCTTCGCTACGTCGGTCATTAGTGGGCTCCCACCAGCTGCTTGTCGGAGAGCTTCGGTGCGGTACGTCCCTCGATGTAGTCGAGGTAGTCCTGCTTGAAGTACTTCAGCGACGAGGTCACCGAGCTGGTCGCACCGTCACCCAGGCCGCAGAACGAGCGACCGAGGATGTTGTCGCAGGTGTCGAGCAGGGTGTCCAGGTCCTCGTGGGTGCCCTGGCCGGCGAGGATGCGCCGGTAGACCCGGACCATCCAGTAGTTGCCCTCCCGGCACGGGGTGCACTTGCCGCACGACTCGTGGTGGTAGAACTCCAGCCACCGGTAGGTCGCGTACACCGGGCAGTCCTGGTCGGAGAAGATCTGGGTGGCCGTGGTGCCCAGGATCGAGCCGGCCGCCGCCACCCCCTCGAAGTCCAGCGGCACATCCAGGTGCTCGGCGGTGAGCAGCGGGGTCGACGAGCCGCCCGGGGTCCAGAACCGCAGGTTGTGCCCGGGCTGCATGCCCCCGGCCAGCTCGATCAGCTCGCGCAGGGTGACCCCCATCGAGCACTCGTACTGACCGGGATGCGCGATCCGACCGGAGAGCGAGTAGATCATCGGTCCGGAGGACTTCTCGGTGCCCATGGTCTTCCACCACTCGGCGCCGCCCAGCACGATGTACGGCACGCTGGCGATGGTGCCGACGTTGTTGACCACCGTCGGGCTGGCGTACAGGCCGTGCGTCGCCGGGAACGGCGGGCGCAGCCGGGGCTGGCCCCGAAACCCCTCCAGCGAGTCCAGCAGCGCGGTCTCCTCGCCGCAGATGTACGCCCCGGCACCCGAGTGCACCACCAGGTCGAGGTCGAACTTCGAACCCAGGATGTTCTTGCCGAGGTAACCCTTGGCGTACGCCTCCCGCACGGCGTTGCGCAGCCGCCGCGCGGCGTGCACCGCCTCGCCCCGGATGTAGATGTAGGCGCGGTTGGCCCGGATCGCGTACGACGCGATGATCACGCCCTCGACCAGCGAGTGCGGGTCGTGCGTCATGAGCGGCAGGTCCTTGCAGGTGCCCGGCTCGCCCTCGTCGGCGTTGACCACCAGGTAGTGCGGCCTGCCGTCGCCCTGCGGGATGAAACCCCACTTCAGGCCGGTCGGGAAGCCCGCGCCGCCCCGACCCCGCAGGCCAGAGTCCTTGATCAACTGGATGAGGTCGTCCGGGTGGGCCTTGACGGCCTTACGCAGCGCGGCGTAGCCGTCGAGCTTCTCGTAGGTGCCGATCCGCCAGGCGTCCGGCGACAGCCAGCGCTTGGTCAGCACCGGCGTCAGCTTGGCCAGCGTCTCCGGCCGGGGAGTGGTCACTTCTGGACCCCCGTTTCGCTCGCGACGGCGGAACCCGCGCCGGTGGCGCCAGACCCTGCCTCGGCTTCTGAGAGGTTGCGCCGCTGCGCCCCGGCCTCGTCGCCGGCGGGCTTGCCGTCCCCGGCGGGCGGGTTGGCGGCGGCTCCGGCGGCCTGCGCCTCCTGCGCGTCGCGGGGCGACGGCGGGGTGGTGTCCGCCGGGACCTTGGTACCGGGCGCGTCGGGCACGGCGGTCGACGCGTCGGGCTGCCGGGTCTCGGCGGCCCGGGTCTCGGGCGACTTGTCGTCCGGTGCCTTGACGTCCGGCGCGGTGCTACCGGTGGCCTGCTCGGGCCGTGCCGGTACGCCGGTGCCCGCGTTGCCGGCCGGTGCCGGCTTCGCGGCCTCGGCCTTCGCCTTCGCCTCAGCGGCGGCCTTGTCGGCCTCGGCCTTGCTGCGGATCGGGGTGTTCGGGTCGAAGCCGGGCACCGAGATGCCGTGCTGCTCGGCCAGGCGCAGACCCCGCAGGGTCGGCTCCCCCGGCCCGCCGTCGGCGACCGCGCCCTCCCGCTCGTCGGCGAACCCGGCGAGCTGCACCGACATCTCCTTCAGCGTGCAGAGCCGGGCGCCCCGGGTCGGCATCGGCCGGCCGCCGGCCCGCAGCTCGTCGACCACGCCGAGCGCGCTCTGCGGGTCGACACCGTCGAAGAAGTCGTAGTTGACCGTCATCACCGGCCCGTAGTCGCAGGCCGCCAGGCACTCGGCGTGCTCCAGGGTGATCTTCCCGTCGGCGGTGGTCTCGTCGTGCCCGACGCCGAGGTGCTCGGCGAGGGTGTCGTAGACCTCCTGGCCACCGAGCACGTTGCACATCGTGTTGGTGCAGACGCTGACCAGGTAGTCACCGGTGGGCCGGCGCTTGTACATGGTGTAGAAGGTGGCGACGGCGCCGACCTGGGCCTTGTTCAGGCCGAGCACCTCGGCGCAGAACTCCACGCCGGCCGGGGAGACGTACCCCTCCTCCGACTGCACCAGGTGCAGCAGCGGCAGCAGCGCCGACCGGGACCGGTCGGCCGGGTACCGGGCGATGATCGCCCGCGCCCGCTCGCGCGTCGTGTCAGTGAAAACACTCATCGGTCACAACCACCCATCACGGGGTCCAGCGAGGCGCCACCGGCGATCACGTCGGCGATCAGGCCGCCCTCGGCCATCGCCGGGAGTGCCTGGAGGTTGACGAAGCTCGGTTCCCGGTAGTGCACCCGGTAGGGCCGGGTGCCACCGTCGGAGACGGCGTGCACGCCCAACTCGCCACGGGGCGACTCGATGCCGACGTACACCTGGCCCGGGGGGACCCGGAAACCCTCGGTGACCAGCTTGAAGTGGTGGATCAGCGACTCCATCGACTGACCCATGATCTTCGCGACGTGCTCCAGCGAGTTACCCATGCCGTCGACGCCGATGGCGAGCTGGGCCGGCCAGGCGATCTTCTTGTCGGCCACCATCACCGGGCCCGGCTTCAACCGGTCCAGCGCCTGCTCGACCAGCTTCAGCGACTCCCGGATCTCGGCGAGCCGGACCAGGTAGCGGCCCCAGACGTCGCCGTCGGTGTGCGTCGGCACGTCGAACTCGTACGTCTCGTAGCCGCAGTACGGCATGGTCTTGCGCAGGTCCCAGGCGAGGCCCGCGGAGCGCAGCACCGGGCCGGTCACCCCGAGGGCGAGGCAGGCGGTCACGTCCAGCACCGCCACGTTCTGGGTCCGCTCGATCCAGATCGGCTGGCCGGAGAGCAGGTCCTCGTACTCCTTGAGCTTCTTCGGCATCATCGTGAGGAACTCGCGGATCTTGACGATCGCCTCGTCCGGCACGTCCTGCGCCACGCCACCCGGCCGGACGTACGCGTGGTTCATCCGCAGGCCGGTGATCATCTCGAAGATCTCGAGGATGTACTCCCGCTCGCGGAAGCCGTACAGCATGATCGAAATCGCGCCCAGCTCCATACCGGTGGTGGCCAGCCACACCAGGTGCGAGGAGATCCGGTTCAGCTCCATCATCAGCACCCGGATGGTGTTGGCCCGCTCGGTCACCTCGTCGGTGATGCCGAGCAGCTTCTCCACCGCCAGCGCGTACGCCGTCTCGTTGAACAGCGGGGCGAGGTAGTCCATCCGGGTCACGAACGTCGAACCCTGGACCCAGTTGCGGTACTCCAGGTTCTTCTCGATGCCGGTGTGCAGGTAGCCGACGACCGAGCGGGCCTCGCGGACGGTCTCGCCCTCCAGCTCCAGGATCAGCCGGAGCACCCCGTGCGTGGACGGGTGCTGCGGACCCATGTTGACCACGATCCGCTCGTCGTTGATCGGGTCGGTGCCGGAGACGACCTCGTCCCAGTCCCCACCCGTGACGGTGAAGACCTTGCCCTCGGTCGTCTCGCGCTCGGTGGCGTAGTTCGACGCCGTCATTGGTACGACCTCCGTCGGTCCGGCGGGGGAATCTCCGCACCCTTGTACTCGACGGGCACGCCGCCGAGCGGGTAGTCCTTACGCTGCGGGTGCCCCTCCCAGTCGTCCGGCATGAGGATCCGGGTCAGGTTGGGGTGGCCGTCGAAGACGATGCCGAACATGTCGTACGTCTCCCGCTCCTGCCAGTCCGCGGTCGGGTAGACGGCCGTGACGCTCGGCAGGTGCGGGTGCTCGGCGGAGACGGCGGCCTCCAGCCGGACCCGGCGGCGGTACGTCATCGAGGTGAGCTGGTAGACCACGTGCAGCCGACGCTCGTCGGCGCCGAGGTAGTCCACGCCGGAGACCGAGGAGCAGAGCTCGAAGCGGAGCGCCAGGTCGTCGCGCATCACCTGGCAGACCTCGGCGATGCGCTCCGGGCGGACGTGCAGGGTCAGCTCGCCCCGGTCCACGACAACCTTCTCGATCGCGTCGCCGAAGGCCGGATACGCCTCCTCCAGCGCGTCGCGGACCTCGTCGAAGTAGCCGCCGTACGGCCGGGGGGTCTCCTCGACCGGCTTGCGCTGGCGGACCAGGCCACCGAACCCGGAGACGTCGCCGGTGCCGTGGATGCCGAACATGCCCCGACCGGCCGGGCTGGACGGCGGGTGCTCGGCGGGGGCGCCGCTGCTGGCACCGGCCGGGGTGACCGGTACCGGCACGCCCCCGTTGTCGTTCCTGTCGTTGGGCGCGGTCACCGTTCCTGCCTTCCGTTCGCGACTGCGGAGACCCTTACTCGCGACTGCGGGGCTCGCTCCTCGCGCTCGCGGCTGGGGCTCCGCTCCGCTGCACTCCTCGCGCTCACTTCTGGACGCCCCCGTGCTGGTGCAGGTGGTTCTGGGCCTTCATCCAGTTCTCGATCCGCAACTGCTCCTCGCGCCCCTCGCGGACGGCCTTCGTCCACTCGGCCCGCCGGGCCTTGTCGTTGCGGTACGACGACGGCATCGAGCCGTACGGCACCACGGGCACGTCGCCGCGCTCCTTGCGGGCCTCCAGCATTTTGCGACCGTTCGGGCCGAGCGGCTCGTACATGATCTTCTCGCGGAGCTTGAGGATCGCGTCGATGAGCATCTCGGGGCGCGGCGGGCAACCGGGGAGGTACATGTCGACCGGCACCACGTGGTCGACACCCTGGACGATCGCGTAGTTGTTGAACATGCCGCCGCTGCTGGCACAGACCCCCATGGAGAGCACCCAGCGGGGCTCCGCCATCTGGTCGTAGATCTGGCGCAGCACCGGGGCCATCTTCTGGCTCACCCGGCCGGCCACGATCATCAGGTCGGCCTGGCGCGGCGAGGCACGGAACACCTCCATGCCCCAACGACCCATGTCGTAGTGCGGGCCGCCGGCGGCCATCATCTCGATGGCACAGCAGGCCAGGCCGAAGGTGGCGCCCCAGACGGACGACTTCCGCGACCAGTTGACCAGCTTCTCCACGGAGGTGAGCAGGATGCCGGCGGGGAGCTTCTCCTCGATGCCCATCTGACGTACCTCCCTCAGTCCCAGTCCAGGCCGCCGCGCCGCCACACGTAGGCGTACGCGACGAAGACCGCGACGATGAACAGGACCATCTCCACGAAGCCGAAGATCGGCAGGGCGTCGAAGGAGACCGCCCACGGGTAGAGGAAGATGATCTCGATGTCGAAGACGATGAAGAGCATCGCCGTCAGGTAGAACTTGATCGGGAACCGCCCGCCGCCCACCGGCTGGGGGCTCGGCTCGATGCCGCACTCGTATGCCTCGAGCTTGGCCTTGTTGAAGCGCCGGGGACCGGCGAAGCGGGCGGCGGCCACGGAGAACAGCGCGAACGCCGCGGCGAGGGCGAACAGCCCGATGATCGGTGCGTAAGGCGAGAGCGACATCTCTTCTCCTGCTCGTCCTTCCCCTGCCCCTGGGTGCTTGGCGAAAATCACACTATTCGCGTCCTCGCTGACCAGCGTCAGCGGGGTCGATCCCTGTCCGCGCCCGGGCCGACACCGGCGGCGGCGACAGGCACGGTCGTCCACTACACGGCCGGTGCCGCCTTCGTCATCGCGTTGATGACCCGGTCCATCGCGTCCCCGCCGCGCGGGTCGGTCAGGTTCGCCAGCAGCTTGAGCACGAACCGCATCAACGTGGGATGGGGCATGCCGTACCGGGTCGCCATCCGCATCACCTCGGGTCGGCCGATCAGTTTCACGAAGATCCCGCCGAGTCGGTAGTAGCCGCCGAACCGGGCCTTCAGCTCCTGCGGGTACGCCAGCAGCGCCCGCTCCCGGTCGGCGCCGGCGGGCCGGGCGAGCGCCTGGACGGCGACCTCCGCGGCCAGCTCGCCGGATTCCATCGCGTACGCGATGCCCTCGCCGTTGAACGGGTTGACCATGCCGCCGGAGTCGCCGACCAGCAGCACTCCGCGGGTGTAGTGGGGGACCCGGTTGAAGCCCATCGGCAGCGCCGCGCCGAGGATCGGCCCCTCGGCGTTCGTCTCGTCGGTCATCCCCCAGTCCTCGGGGGTGTTGGCCAGCCAGTCGGTGAGCAGCTTGCGGTAGTTCGTCTTCCCGAAGGCCGACGACGAGTTGAGGATGCCGAGGCCGACGTTGACCCGGCCGTCACCGAGGCCGAAGATCCAGCCGTAGCCGGGCAGCAGCGTGTCACTGCCCTTGGCCCGCAGCTCCAGCCAGGATTCCAGGTAGTCGTCGTCGTGCCGGGCGGGCGAGCGGTAGTAGCGCCGCACGGCCACCCCGATCGGCCGGTCCTCCCGCTTGGCCAGCCCGAGGGCGAGCGGGAAGCGGCCGGAGACGCCATCCGCGGCGACGACCAGCGGGGCGTGGAAGGTGGCGGGCTGCTTGTCCGGGCCGACCTCGGCCTGCACGCCGACCACCCGGTCGTCGGCGCCGAGCACCGGCCCCAGCACGGTGACCCCGGTGCGCAGCTCCGCTCCGGCCGCGACCGCGCGCTGGGCGAGCAGGTCGTCGAAGTCCAGCCGGGTACGGACCAGGCCGTAGTTGGGGAAGCTGGCCAGGTCGGGCCAGTCCAGTTCCAGGCGTATCCCGCCGCCGATCACCCTCAGGCCCTTGTTGTGCAGCCAGCCGGCCTCGGGCGAGGTGTCCACGCCCATCCGGACGAGCTGCCGTACGGCGCGGGGCGTGAGCCCGTCGCCGCAGACCTTCTCCCGGGGAAACTCCGTCTTCTCCAGCAGCAGCACGCGTACGCCGTGCCGTGCCAGGTGGTACGCCGTCGCCGATCCGCCGGGACCGGCGCCCACGACGATGACGTCGGCGTCGTTCTCCACCGCGGTCATCTGCGCCTCCTCCCGCACGCTCGTGAAATGGTTCACAAGCCGATCGGGTTGGAGTCTATGACCGGGGTTACACCGGAAGTGTGTGAGGGGTGCCTAACTTTTTGGAAACAGTCCCGGTGGGGGGCGGTTCCGTGCTGCGGCGGGGCTCAGTGGGGCGTCTGGGTGTCGGCGTCCAGCCCGGCGTCGGCCCGGATCGTCGCGGGCAGGTGTTCCCGTAGCGCACCGCCGGCCACCCGGTCGAGCGCCGTCAGGACCTCGGCGACGACCTGCCGCACGTCGGCGGGATCCGCCCCGGCCAACTCCCTGAGCTGAGCGACCAGTTCCGCGGCGTCGTCCCCGACGGCGTCGCCCTCGGCGGCTGCGGTCGCGGGCTCGGCTCCCCTCATGCAGAACAGCCTACGCCCCACAACCCCCCGAATCGGGCATTTGTCGGATTCTGCCGCTGGCTGCGGACCGGTCCGACCACGGGGAGAGATTCCTCACCCGCCCGTCGGCGGGGTGCCCGGTCAGGTGCGGACCGCGCGGTGCAGCGCCACCACCCCGCCGGTCAGGTTGCGCCACGCGACCCTCGACCACCCGGCCGCACCGATCCGCGCCGCCAGCGCCGGCTGGTCCGGCCAGGCCCGGATCGACTCGGCGAGATAGACGTACGCGTCGGGGTTGCTGGACACGGTCCGCGCCACCGCCGGCAGCGAGCGCATCAGGTACGACAGGTAGACCGTGCGGAACGCCGGATTGACCGGGGTGCTGAACTCGCAGACCACCAACCGGCCGCCCGGCTTCGTCACCCGGGCCAACTCCCGCAGCGCCGCGTCGGTGTCGTTGACGTTGCGCAGCGCGAAGGAGATCGTCACCGCGTCGAAGCTGGCGTCGGCGAACGGCAGCCGCAACGCGTCGCCGGCCAGCAGCGGCACGCCGGACCGGGTGCGCTTTCCGGCGTACAGCATGCCGAGCGACAGGTCCGCGCCGACCGCGTACGCCCCGGACTGGGCGAGTTCCTCGGTCGAGACGCCGGTCCCGGCGCCCACGTCGAGCACCCGCTCACCCGGGTTCAGTTCCAGCGCCGCCCGGGTCGCCCGCCGCCAGGACCGGTCCTGTCCGAAGGAGAGCACCGTGTTGGTCAGGTCGTAGCGGGCCGCCACGTCGTCGAACATCGCGGCGACCTCGTGCGGCTGCTTGTCCAGGCTGGCGCGCTGGCCCTGCGGGGTACGGCTCACCCCTCCACTCTGCCAGCCGCGCCGACACGCGAAAGGGCGGGGTGGTCACCCACCCCGCCCTTTCCTGCGTCGTACCCGGTCAGTCCTCGGACTTCTCGTCGCCCGGCGCCACCAGGACGACCTTGCGGCGACGGGAGAGGATCAGCAGCGCGCCACCGGCGAGCAGCACCGCACCACCGATACCGGCGATCAGGCCGGTCTGCGCACCGGTGTTCGCCAGCCCGCCACCACCGCCGCCACCCGAGGTCGGGCTCGCAGACGGCTGGCCGCTCGGCGGCGCGGTCGGGGTCGGGCTCGGCGAGCCCGACGGGCTCGGCGCCGGGTTCAGGTCGACGAAGACGTCGAACTGGGCGATGTTGTCGCCGTCGTCGGTCTCGGCGAACGCCTTGCGCTGCGCCGGGCTGGCAACCTCCGGCTCCTCCTCCGGCTTGCCCTCGGCGGCGTCCAGACCCTTGCCCCAGAGGAAGCCGGGACGGAGCACCTTTTCGGTGGCCCCCGCCGCCACCTTCACCCGCACGTCGGCGGTGTAGAACTCGCCGGGCCGCAGCACCACCCCACTGTCCTCGCAGTACGCCTGGGCGAGGCCGCCCAGTTCCTGCTCGACACAGCCCTCGGGAAGCTCGGCGAAGGTGACGTCCGCGGGCAGGGTGATGCCGTAGGCCAGGCCGGTGGCCTTGCGGCTGCCGTCGTTGTGGACCGCCCAGTCGAGCGGGGCCGTCTGGCCGGGCCGGACCGGCTTGAGGTTCGCCTCGTCGGCCTCGTCGCCGTCGACCTCGACGTCGGCGTACACGTCCTGCACCCAGGTGGTGAGGTCGTAGCCGGGCTTGGCGACGGTGATGTCGTGCTCGACGGTGTTGTTCAGCGGGTCGGGGTCGGCGGTGGCCGCGCTGATCGTCACCTTCAGCGTGCCGCCGGCGCCGCGACCACCCGTGGAGAAGAGCGGGATGCCGAAGTCCTCGGTGGTGCCGGCGGGCAGGTCGCCGAGGAGACAGGTGAAGCGGGTGCCGTCGACCTCGCAGCCGTCCGGGACCACCACGCCCACCTTGCGGTCCTTGAGGTCCGCGGTCTCGACCTCGACCCGGACGCCCTTGGCGTCGACCGTGCCGGTGGTATTGACCACCTGGAACTTGAACGGCTTGGCCTTGGCCTGCTTGACGCCCTTGGCCAACTGGTAGCTGAGCGGGATCAGCTCGAGGTCCGCCCCGTCGGCGGCGTGCGCCGGGGCGGCGACGCCGGCGAGGCCACCCGCGGCGAGCAGGGCCACGGCGCCGATCCGCGCCAGAGCCGAGCGGTGAAGCTGGGTCATCGATCCCCCGGGGGTTAGGGACAGGTGGATTGGTGTACGAGCCGTGCGGACGGTATCGGAGATCAGCCTCGGTTCGCCAGCTACGTAACGCGATTCGCGGTGATCACTGACCGTACGGAGGAAACAGTGAAGGCGGGATGGTGAACCATCCCGCCTTCACTGCCGTGCATATATGTGAACGGCCCTCATGGGCCGATGGAGGACACGCCTCGGGGCGGGCCGACCGGCCCCGCCACACCCGCCCCAAGCTGCGAGGGAACGTGTGCGCGCCGCACGTTAGCGGCCCCGGACACGACGCCGCCACCCCCCGCGCCGCGCGGCGGCGGAACCGATGCGGGATCGTCATCCGGGATTATCGGATCGGCGACTCTCGCCGTGGCGCATCGGCCATGCTCGTCGCCCGAACGGTCACCACGAATGCCGTCCCGGCGACCATCGCCGAGCCATTCGGCCGGTCAGCGGGCCTCGACCAGTGGCAGCGTCTTGCCGGCACCGCCGCCCGGCATCGCGATCGAGGAGAAGTGCGAGACCACCCGCTCGTCGGTCGGGTCGTCGGCGGGCGTCCGGTGCACGGCAAGCCGCCGGTAGAGGGTGTCCCGCTGCGCGGGGATCCGTCCCGCCGAACGGATCATGCCGATCAGCTCGTGCAGGTTGGAGCGGTGTCGAGCGCCCGCCGAGGAGATGACGTTCTCCTCCAGCATGATCGAGCCCAGGTCGTCCACCCCCATGTGCAGGGCGAGCTGGCCGACGTCCTTGCCGGTGGTCAGCCAGGACGCCTGCAGGTGCGGCACCGTCTCGAAGAAGAGCCGGGCCACCGCGACCAGCCGCAGGTACTCCAGGGTGGTCGCCTGGGTACGGCCCTTGAGGTGGTTGTTCTCCGGCTGGTACGTCCACGGGATGAACGCCCGGAACCCCCGCGTGCGGTCCTGCACGTCGCGGATCATCCGCAAATGCTCGATCCGCTCCGCGTTGGTCTCGCCGGTGCCCATCATCATCGTGGCGGTGGACTCGATGCCCTGCCGGTGGGCCAGCTCCATGACCTCCAGCCAGCGGGCGCCGGACTCCTTCAGCGGGGCGATTGCCCTACGGGGCCGGTCGGGTAGCATCTCGGCCCCGGCTCCGGCGATGGAGTCGAGCCCGGCCGCCTTGATCCGGGCGATGGCCTCGTCCAGGCCGACGCCGGAGACCTTGGCCATGTGCAGGATCTCGCTCGGCCCGATCGAGTGGATGGCGAGCTGCGGGTACGCCTTCTTGACTGAGGAGAACAGTTCCTCGTAGTACTCGACGCCGTAGTCCGGGTGGTGCCCGCCCTGGAGCATCACCTGGGTCGCGCCCAGCTCGACCGCCTCGCCGCAGCGGCGCAGGATCTCCTCGGTCGGGTGGGTCCAACCCTCCTTGTGCTTGGGCGCCCGGTAGAACGCGCAGAACTTGCACGCCGTCACGCAGACGTTCGTGTAGTTGATGTTGCGGTCGATCAGGTACGTGACGATGTTGTCCGGGTACCGCCTCCGGCGGACCGCGTCCGCCGCCTCGCCCAGGGCGTGGAAGGGCCCCTCGGTGTAGAGCAGCAGGGCCTCCTCGGGCGTGATCCGCCCGCCGTCCGCGCCACGCTGCAGGATGTCGTCGATCTCCCGGCTCACCGTCACGCCTCCGAGGGTACGTCGCCGGGCACGTGCCCACCGCCCGGGCCGGGTGGCCTGCGGCGCTCCCCACAACCACCCCGGCAAAGTCACGCGTCGTAGTCGACCGTGAGGGTGTCGGTGGTCGGGCTGGACTGGCAGGTGAGCACGTAACCGGCGGCGACCTCGTCGGGCTCCAGGGCGTAGTTGCGCGCCATCGTCACTGCGCCGTCGACGACCTTCGCCCGACAGGTCGAGCAGACCCCACCCTTGCAGGCGTACGGCAGCTCGCCACGGACCTTCAGCGCCGCGTCCAGCACCCGCTCCGTACGGCCCATCGTGAAGGTGGACGAGCGGCCGTCCAGCACGATCGTCACCTCGGTCCCCGCGCCCGCCTCGGCGGCAGGGCGGCGCACCGGCTCCGGCGGCGCGTCGACGTGGAACAGCTCGGTGTGCACCGCCGACTCCGGCACCCCACGCCCGGCCAGCACCGCCTTCGCGTCCAGCACCATCCCGTACGGGCCGCAGAGGAACCACTCCTCGATCGCGTCGCCGGGCACCACGCTGTCCAGCAGCCGGCTCAGCCGGTCGGCGTCGATCCGGCCGGACAGCAGCGGCGACTCCCCGCGCTCGCGGGAGAGCACGTGCACCAGGTGCAGCCGCGTCGGGTACCGGTCCTTCAGGTCGGCCAACTCCTCGGCGAACATCACCGTGTTGGCCGTGCGGTTGCCGTACACCAGGGTGAAGGTGCTGGCCTCCTCGACGGCCAGGGCGGTCGCGACCAGCGAGAGCACCGGGGTGATGCCGGAACCGGCGACCACCGCGCCGTAGCGACGCACCCGCTCCGGCGTGAACGCCGTGGTGAAGTGCCCCAGCGGGGGCAGCACGTCGACGGTGTCGCCGTGGCGCAGGGCGCCGCAGGCGTACGCGGAGAACGCGCCCCCGGGCACCTCCCGCACCCCGATCCGCAACCGTCCGTGGCGGGCCAACTCGCCGGGCGTCGAGCAGATCGAGTACGACCGGCGCACGTCCCCGCCGTCGGCATCGGTGGCGCCGGCCGGACGCCGCACGGTGAGGTGTTGCCCGGCGGCGAACGCGAACGTGGGCCGCAACTCCTCCGGCACGGCGAAGGTGATCGCCACCGCGTCGTCGGTGAGCCGGTCGACGGCGACGACCCGCAGCGGGTGGAAGACCGGCCGGCGGCGGACCGGGCGGGTGATTGTGACAGTCACAGCGCCTTCACCTGGTCGAAGGGTTCGGAGCAGGCGCGGCAGCGCCACAGCGCCTTACAGGCGGTGGAGCCGAAGCGGCTGACCTGCTCGGTCTCGGGCGAGCCGCAGCGCGGGCAGCGTACGGCGAGAGTCAGCGGCACGACGCCGTGGCCGCGCGCGGCCGGTGGCGGTGGGGCGATGCCGGCCGCGGCCAGTTTCGCCCGGCCGCGCTCGGAGATCCAGTCGGTGCTCCACGCCGGGGCGTGGACCGTGCGTACCTCGGCGTCCGGGTGACCGGCGGCGGCCAGTGCCCGGCGGATGTCCGCGCGGATCACGTCCATCGCGGGGCAGCCGGTGTAGGTGGGGGTGATGGTGACGATCACCCGGCCGGTCGCCGGATCCTCGTCGACCGACCGGAGGATGCCCAGCTCGTCGATGGTGACCACCCGGATCTCCGGGTCCACCACCGCCGCCGCCGCGTCCCTCGCCGTGCTCACCAGCGGGCTCCGGGGTGGGCGCGGTGCAGCACCTGCATCTCCGCCAGCAGGTACGACAGGTGTTCGGTGTGTACGCCGTCCCGGCCGCCGGCCGGCGTCCAGCCGGTCTCCGGCCGGGTCAACGTCGCCTCGGCGAGCACGGTCGTGACGGTGGTGTCGAAGTCGCCGCGCAGGGTGGCCGGGTCGACCGGTGCCGCCGGGTCCGCGGCGAACAGCTCGTGGACGTACGGCCAGGTTCCGTCGACGGCGGCCTGCATCCGGCGGTGCGACTCCTCGGTGCCGTCACCGAGCCGCCGCACCCACAGCGCGGCGTGGTCCAGGTGGTACGCGGACTCCTTGCGCGCCTTGGCGCCGATCGCGGCCAGCCGCTCGTCGGCGCAACCGGCCAGCGCGGTGTAGAGCGGAAGCTGGTACGCCGCCAGGAAGAACAGCTTCGCCATGGTGACCGCGAAGTCGCCGTTGGGCAGCTCCACCAGCAGGCAGTTACGGAACTCCCGGTCGTCGCGCAGGTACGCCAGGGCGTCCTCGTCCCGGCCGGCGCCCTCCAGTTCGCCCGCGTACGTGAGCAGCAGGCGGGCCGCGCCGAGCTGGTCGAGGGCGATGTTGGCCAGCGCGACGTCCTCTTCCATCTCCGGCGCCCGGGAGGTCCACTCGGCGAGCCGCTGCGCCGCGACCAGCGCGTCGTCGCCGAGGCAGAGGGTGAACTCGAAGGGGCCGTTCACAGGTGGGCCACCCCGTCCGGCACCTCGTAGAAGGTGGGGTGGCGGTACACCTTGTCGGCGGCCGGGTCGAAGAAGGCGTCCTTTTCGTCGGGGCTGGACGCGGTGATCGCGCCCGCCGGGACCACCCAGATCGAGACCCCCTCCTGGCGACGGGTGTAGAGATCCCGGGCGTGGTGCAGGGCCAGTTCGGCGTCGGGGGCGTGCAGGCTGCCGACGTGGGTGTGCGACAGCCCGCGCCGGGCCCGCACGAAAACCTCCCACAGCGGTGCCGGTTCCCGCCCGCCGCGCTGACCGGTTGCCTCGTTCACGCCGCCACCTTCTCCTTCCGCCCGGCCCGCTTCGCCGCGTACGCCGCGGCGGCCTCGCGGACCCAGGCGCCCTCGGCGTGGGCACGCCGCCGGTGTTCCATCCGTTGCCGGTTGCACGGCCCGTCGCCGGAGATGACCCGCATCAGCTCGTCGTAGTCGGGCTGGGTGAAGTCGTACGCCTGCCGCTCGGGGTTCCAGCGCAGGTCCGGGTCGGGCAGGGTGAGGCCGAGGGTCTCGGCCTGCTGCACGCACATGTCCACGAAGCGCTGCCGCAGCTCGTCGTTGGAGAAGCGCTTGATCTTCCAGGCCATGGACTGGGCGGAGTGGGTGGAGTCGCCGTCCGGCGGGCCGAACATCGCCAGCGACGGATACCACCAGCGGTCGACCGCGTCCTGTGCCATCGCCCGCTGCGCCGGGGTGCCGTGGGCGAGGGTGTGCAGGATCTCGTAGCCCTGCCGCTGGTGGAACGACTCCTCCTTGCAGACCCGGATCATGGCCCGGGCGTACGGCCCGTAGGAGCAGCGGCACAGCGGCACCTGGTTGACGATCGCCGCCCCGTCCACCAGCCAGCCGACGACGCCGACGTCGGCCCAGGTCAGCGTCGGGTAGTTGAAGATCGAGCTGTACTTCTGCCGGCCGCTGAGCAGCAGGTCGACCAGTTCGTCGCGGCTGACTCCCAGGGTTTCGGCGGCGGCGTAGAGGTAGAGGCCGTGCCCGGCCTCGTCCTGCACCTTGGCCAGCAGGATCGCCTTGCGCTTCAGCGACGGCGCGCGGCTGATCCAGTTCCCCTCCGGCTGCATCCCGATGATCTCGGAGTGTGCGTGCTGGGCGATCTGCCGGATCAGTGTCCGCCGGTACGCCTCCGGCATCCAGTCGCGCGGTTCGATCTTCTGGTCGGCATCGATGACGTCGGCGAAGTACGCCTCGGGGTCGGCGTCGGCCGCTGCCGTGCCGCCGCGACCCCGGTCCGCCGCCGCCCGCAGGGCTGCCTCGGCGGCCTCGACCTGGCCGAGCAGGTCGCCGTCGGAAGCGTCCGCCGGGGCGAAGTCGTTGCCATACATGTCCCAAGTGTTACAGCTCGGGTCCATCGACACCAGAGGGTGTAACAGGCTTTCCCGCATTCCCCGGGCGACGGGCTGCCCCGACACCGCCGCAACCATCCGGAAGCGGTTATGACTTACACCACTTCGTCAATATGAATCCCCCCAAGACACACATTTAGGTCCTATAACTCGCCTTCACAGGAATTACATAAGTGTCGGAATCTGGCGTGTCGCCCTTCCGAAAGTAGACTTCCCCCGTCACACCGATCGGCTGCTGACGATCGCCGACCACGGCCACCATCCCCCGGCCGGGCGATCGAGCCGACCCATGACGGCACAGCCGGTCCCCCCGGCCCTGACATCTGGAGTTCACCCACTCATGCGATCTCGCGTGATCATGGTGCTCGCCGTGGCTGCGATCCTGCTCGGCGTCGGTCTGCTGGTTCCGACCGCGTACGCGCGGTTGTCCGACGGCGACGGTGGCCTCGGCGGCGGGGCGGAACAGGTTCCCGTTCCCGCGCCCACCACACCGCCCGCACCGACCCTGGCCGCCGGCAAGGTCTCGGTGAACTTCAAGGGCGAGTACTTCGGCTGGGCCCTGATGGACCGGGCGACCGGCACCATCGCCGGCTCGCCGAACATGGCCGCGACCAGCTCGACCGAGTCCATGCTCAAGGTCTGGATCGTCTCGGACTACCTGCGGCAGCTCGGCGACAAGGAACCGTCGGCGGCGTTGAAGAAGGCGGCAAGCATCGCGATCCGGGACAGCGACGACACCGGGGCGAACAAGGTCTTCGCCGCCGCGGGCGGCGACTACGGCGTGGAGGGGAACGGGCAGCCCGACCCGGTCATCCAACGGGCCGTCCGGATCTGCGACCTGACCGACACCAAACGGGGCAACGTGGCCGGCTACGAGGGCTGGTGGAGCTTCACCCGGATGTCCCCGCGCGACGCCGTCCGGCTCGGGGACTGCATCGCCGACGGCCGGGCCGCCGGACCGAAGTGGACCAAGTGGGTGCTGGACGAGATGGCCAAGGTCCGCGGCAGCATCGCCGACCAGCAGGCGCGGTCGGGCGGCGGCAAGTGGGGCATCGTCGACGGCCTGCCCGCCGCGATCAAGGCCCAGGGGCCGGTGAGCATCAAGAACGGGTGGACGGCATTGAACTATGACGGCAACTGGCACGTAAACTGCCTTGCCGTCACCGACAAATGGAGCCTCGCCGTAATGCTGCGTTACCCGCAGAAAAGCAAGCTCGAGTACGGCGCAAAGGTCTGCGCCAGCGTCGCCACCCAGTTGGTCACGCCGCAACCCGGCGCGGCCCTCAAGGTGCCGCAACATCCGGTCGGGAAGCTCTGATGGCCGGCAACGGGCGCGGACGGCGCGGCGACCCCACCGTGCTGCGGTTGGCCGCCTTCTCCGCGTTGCTGATCGGCCTGGTGCTGGTGTCCCTGCGGCTGCTGCCCGGTTCCCCGCTGGCCACGGCGGCGGCGGCCCGCTGGGGCGACTCGTCTACTGCGGGGCGGGCCACCGGCCAGCCGGCCGACCGCAGCAGCCGGCCGGCCCCGTCCCCGACGCCGTCACTGGAACCGCTGCCTTTCCAAAACCGGCAGATCGACCTGGACCTCAAGGGCTGGTACGCCTGGAGCGTGCTGGACACCCGGACCGGGAAGTTCATCGGCTCGCAGAACATGGCCGAGACCAGCACCACCGCGTCGCTGATCAAGTCGTGGATCGTCGCCGACTACCTGCGTACCACGGCCGAGGACGGGAAGACCCCGAGCGACGCCAAGCTCGCCGACGCGACGCTGATCATCCGGGACAGCGACAACACCCGAACCCAGCAGTTCTACAACAACCTCGGGCAAACCGCCTCCATCAAGCGCATGATCTCGATCTGCGAGACCACCGACAGCAGTCCCGCCGCCGACAAGGGCTGGAGCCGGACGAACCTCTCCCCCCGGGACACCGCCCGGCTCGGCGCGTGCATCAAGGACGGTCGCGCGGCCGGCCCGAAGTGGACCAGGTGGCTGCTCAACGAGATGCGACTGGTTCGGGGCACCGGCGACTTCGGCATCCGCAAGGCGTTCCCGGCCGCCGAGCGCAAGACCATCGCGATCAAGAACGGTTGGGTCGACCGGACCCGGGAGCAGGAGATCCACGTCAACTGCCTGGCGATCGCCGACGACTGGACGATGGGCGTGATGGTCCGCTACCCCATCGGGCTGGGCTACGAATACGGCATGAAGAACTGCCAGAAGATCACCGAGGCGGCGCTCGGCGACGACGTCTGAGCGGCCGGTCCGCTCAGCCGGCGAAGAACCGCGGGCCGGTCGACGGCAGCGGTGGGGCCTCGCCGGCCGCCGCGGCCCGCCGGGCGAACTCGCGCAGCCCGGCCACCTGCCGCTCGCCGAGCGAGAAGTCGAGGATGCGGAAGTACGTGGCCAGGGTCGCGGCGTCGAACGGCTCCCAGCGGGCCGCCGCCTCGGCGACCTGGTCCAACTCCGCCAGGCAGAGGTCCCGGGAGCGCAGGAACGCCTCGTGCACCTCCTTGACCATGCCCGGGTGGGCGGCGGCGAAGTCTCGGCGTACCGCCCAGACCGCGAAGACCATCGGCAGCCCGGTCCAGTCCCGCCAAGCCTCACCCAGGTCGGTGACCTCCAGGCCACGGCGGGGCGCCTCGTACAGGGCGCGCAGCGCCACGTCCCCGATGAGCACCGCGGCGTCGGCTTCCAACAGCATCTGCGTCAGGTCAGGCGGGCAACGGAAGTAGTCGGGACGGACGCCGTACCGCTCGGCGAGCAGGAGCTGGGCCAGGAGCACGCCGGTGCGGGAGGTCGAGCCGAGGGCGACCCGGGCGCCGTCCAGCTCCGCCAGGGGCCGGGTGGAGACCACGTTGACCGAGAGCACCGGCCCGTCGCTACCGACCGCCAGATCCGGCAGCAGCAGCAGCTCGTCGGCGTGCCGCAGGTACTCCACCTGGGTGATCGGCCCGATGTCCAGGTCACCGGCGACCAGCGCGGCGCTGAGCCGGTCCGGCGAGTCCTTGTGCAGGTCGACGTCGAGCAGCGCGCCGGAACGCATCAGCCCCCAGTAGATCGGCAGACAGTTGAGGAACTGGATGTGTCCGACCCGGGGGCGGGCCACGCGTTCAACCATGACCCGACGGTATCCCTGTACTCCTCGTCCGGCTCAACGGCCCGGCCCGGGAGTGGCCAACTCCGCAGCGGTTGCCATGCGAGCACCGGACCGGCAAGCGCGCCGAGGCAGACCGCAGTCCGGCTGATCGCGCTGGCCCGCGGCAGCGCCTCCGACGGCGGGGAAGCGGCCCCTCCCGTCACCCGTGTGGGTCGGCACGGGCACGCTACGAACCTGATGACGCCGATGACTCAACCAGGCGGGGCCCGTGACCATCACCGGGCACCCGCGCAGCGGTGAATCGTCTGCGACATCAGCTTCGTAGCGACGTGCAGGGGTGCCGCACCCACGCAGCGACGCAAGCGTGCGCAGCCGGGAGATGTGGGCGACGCGAGGCAGTGCGCCGGGCGGCCTAAATACGTGGCCGCCGCCGACGGCGGGGCGTAACGTGGAGCGCCGCGCGCGGACAGCGCGCCTCTGCTCACCGGGCACAGCCGGTACCGCGTCTGACGGAGCGCCGGGCGGCCCAGGTCAACCGACTCACGAACCCCACCGAAAGGTCGCCTCGGATGACCCGTGCCGCCACGCCCCCCACCGATCCGATCGACACGCTCGACGGGCAGCTCGCCACCGAGCGGACCCACCTGGACGCCTCTCGCGCCGCGCTGCGGCGGATGCGGGAACGCGCCGAGGCGCTCTTCGCCACCGGCGACAAGGTCGCCGGTGACGCGTACACCGCCGAGCAGCTCGGCCGGCACATGGCCCGGCGGGTCAAGGAGCTGGCCGACGACCCGACCACCCCGCTCTTCTTCGGCCGGCTCGACTTCGGGCCGGCCGACCCCGACCACGCCGGGCGGGAGTACCACGTGGGGCGGCGGCACGTCACCGACGACCTCGGTGAACCGCTGGTGCTGGACTGGCGGGCCCCGGTCTCCCGGTCGTTCTACCGGGCCAGCGCCCGTGATCCGCAGGGCGTCGCCGTCCGCCGCCGGTTCGGCTTCAGCGCCGGCGTGCTGACCAGCTTCGAGGACGAGCACCTGGACCGGGGTGAGGAGCTGGGCACCGCCAGCCGGATCCTCACCGCCGAGATCGAGCGGCCCCGCGTCGGCCCGATGCGGGACATCGTCGCCACCATCCAGCCCGAGCAGGACGAGCTGGTCCGGGCCGACCTGGCCGACTCGATCTGCGTCCAGGGCGCCCCCGGCACCGGCAAGACGGCCGTCGGGCTGCATCGTGCCGCGTACCTGCTCTACCTGCACCGGGAACGGCTGCGCCGGGCCGGCGTGCTGATCGTGGGGCCGAACCGGGCGTTCCTGTCGTACATCGCGGCGGTGCTGCCGGCCCTGGGCGAGGTCGAGGTCGCACAGGCCACCGTGGAGGACCTGGTCGCCCGGGTGCCGGTCCGGGCGGTCGACGGTCCCGCCGTGGCGGTCCTCAAGCACGACGTCCGGATGGCCCAGGTGCTGCGTCGGGCCGTCGACACGCACATCGGTACGCCCACCGAGCCGATCATGGTGCCGGACGGCTCGTTCCGCTGGCGGATCGGCCTGGACCCGCTGCACCGGGTGGTCGAGGAGACCCGTCGGGAGGGCCTGCCGTACGCCACCGGGCGGGAGCGGATCCGGGCCCGGGTGGTGGGGCTGCTGCAACGCCAGGCCGAGGCCCGCCGGGCCGAGTCACCCAGCGACGCCTGGCTGCGCCGGATGGCGAAGGCGCAGCCGGTCACCGCCCTCCTGGACGCGGTCTGGCCGGCGCTGACCCCGGAGGGGCTGCTGTACCGGCTCTTCTCCGACGCCGACGCGCTCGCGGCGGCGGCCGACGGGCTGCTCACCGCCGACGAGCAGGCACTGCTGCCCGGCGGCACGAAGCTCGGCCGCACCCCGAAGGCCACCCGGTGGACGGCCGCCGACGCGGTGCTCATCGACGAGGCCGCCGGGCTGATCGAACGCCCGGGCGGCTACGGGCACGTGGTGGTCGACGAGGCGCAGGACCTCTCCCCCATGCAGTGCCGGGCCATCGCCCGGCGCAGCGAACACGGCTCGATCACTCTCCTCGGCGACCTGGCCCAGGGCACCGCACCCTGGGCCGCCACCGACTGGCGGGACTCCCTGACCCATCTGGGCAAGCCGGACGCCACGGTGGTGCCGCTGAGCGTCGGCTTCCGGGTACCCGCCGCGGTGGTCGCGTTCGCCAACCGGCTGCTGCCTGCTCTCGCCGTGGACGTGCCGCCGGCCGAGTCGCTGCGCCGCGACGGCGCGCTGGACGTGCGTACCGTGACCGACCTGACGGCCGCGACGGTGGCCGAGGTACGGGCGGCGCTCGGCCACGACGGCTCGATCGGCGTGATCGCCACCGACGACGCGGTGGCCGGGCTCCGCGCGGCGCTGGCCGCCGCCGGCGTGCAGACCGCGACCGCCGACGACGTCGCGGCCGCGGCGCGGGTCACCGTGGTCCCCGCGACCCTGGTCAAGGGCTTGGAGTACGACCACGTGGTGGTCGTCGAGCCGGCCGCGATCGTCGCCGCCGAGCTGCGCGGTCTGCACCGGCTCTACGTGGTGCTGACCCGGGCGGTCTCCCGGCTCACCGTGCTGCACACCGCCGCGCTGCCCGCCCCGCTGGGCTGACCGACAGTGCTCTGACATCTGTGGCTCGGTAACCATCGGTCGCCGAGCCACAGGCGTGTCGCCCGGCTACTTCTCGACCAGATACACCGGAACGCCGAACCCGGCGCGGCGTGCGAGCAGCCTGTCGATGGCCTCGCGCTCGGGCTTCGATCCGTAGGTCACCTGAATCAGCGCACGGTCCTGGCCCTTCGGGCACGGCGAGCCCACGTCAACGGAAATGCCCTTCCCCAGCGCCTCGATGTCAGTGGCGAAGGCCTGGTTCTTGGTGAGCGCCGCAGTGGCCTCAGCCGTGGCCGGTAACTCCTCGCAAGGCGGGTGGGTGTTGCTCGACATCGGGAACAAACCGCCGAGCACCGCAGCCGCGCCCGCGCCGACGGCTACCACCACCACGGCGCCGATCGCGATCTTGGATACCAGTGACATGGGGAGTCCTTTCGTCCTAGTGGGACTGGCTGACGGGGTACGGGGCAGTTCGTCCGCTCCCGATCTCCTGCCGTGAACCGCAGGCGTCGATCATTTCCGAGTCGTGCGTGGACACGATGACCGTGCAACCGCTCGCGGCGAGCTCCGCGAACAAGGCGATGACCTTTCGCCGGTTGGCGGCGTCGAGTGACGCGGTGGGCTCGTCGACGAACACCACCGCGGCTCGCTTATAGATGGCGCGGGCCAGCGCGAGCCGCTGTTTTTCGCCACCGCTGAGGTGGCTGGCCACCTCGTCCTGCCGGCCCGCCAGACCCGTCTGCTCGAGAACCTGCACGAACCGCTTCCCATCGCCGGTGGCCCGCCTGCCCAGCAGGCTCGACTGCATCGTGACGTTGAAGGCGACCGACTCCTCATCCATGATCCCGTAGTCCTGCAGCACAAACGCCACGTGGTCACGCCAGAACCTGCGCCGCGCCGCCGAGCCGTACCTCGTGACGTCCTTCCCGTCGATCAAAATGCGGCCCCGATTGACCAAAAGCAGCAGCCCGAGGCAGTGCAACAGCGTGGTCTTTCCGGACCCGCTCGGGCCGACCAGGGCGGTCATCGTCCCGGGCTCGCAGCGCACGCACTCACCGTCGAGCACCTGCCGCCCGCCGATCGCCACGGAAACGTCCTCGGCCTCAACCAGCATTGAAACCCCCCATCAGATTCGACGCCTGCTGACACCGGCGAAACACCAGTTCGCCGCGCACAGATGGCTAAGCGGAACAACGAACACCCCGAACAGCGCGGCCACCAGCAGGGGCCCTATCGCCTCGGGTCTTTCAGAGAGCGCGACAAGGGCGACGAGCGCCGCGCCGGCCAGCAACTCCTTGGCCACCCGCATCTGCAGGATCCGCGCCCACGACCGGCCGGACAGCCGCAACGGGAAGTCGCGCTTCGCATGCAGCAGAGCGGTGATCAGCGCGCTGATCGTGGTCGCGACCGCGAAGGCGACGACCAGGGCGGCGAGCGCGAGATTCATCAGCCAGACCAGATAGGCCATGTACTGCGCCCGGAGAATCCCCTCCTCCGCGACGTAGACGACGCTCAGCTCGCCCTTAATTCCTTGGTCGCCCAAAGCCCCGGCGGACAGGCCGTTGCGCTCGAGTAGCGCCTGCGTCGTGGCCACGCTGGTGAACACAATGTTACTGGTCGAGACCATCGACGTCAGGTTGCGATCATCGATCGTCAGGTGCAGCGACGGCATGACGGCGACAAGAACATCGTCCAGGAACTGGAGAGTCCCGCCGCCGCCAGCCCGACCGACCGGCAGTCGGAATCCGTCCGCTGGCCGCAGGTATCCGAAGCCCGACAGGATCTCCCCACCGGCACGCTGACTTCTGGACCACAGCGTGAACGTCTCGCCGAACTCTCGGGAGAGCATCCCGCTCACATGCTCGTACGCCACCGGCGTGAGCGCGTCCGGCGGCGCGCTGGCGGTCATCAGGTCAAGCCATCGCTGGTTCACGAAGGTGACCGCCGAGTAGTCGCCGAAATCGCCCCTCCATTCCTCCGCGGAGAAGGTGTACGAGAAGGCAACCGCTCCGGCCGATTCACCATCTTTGAGCAGGTTGCCGATCCGGGGCTCAAGACTGGTCAGCTCCTCGTCGCTCATCCCGAACCGGATGGCGACCTGGTCCGCGAGGTTCTTCCACTGCGCCATCTCGGCGGCGGTGGCGGAGGAACTGCGATACGCCGACCAGGCCGGCCCGGCCGCGCCCACCACCAGCAGAAACGTCAGCGCCTGGAGGACGACGGCCGCCGAACGCAGGCTTCTCACCGCGGGCTGCCGGGTGGCCAGCATGGTGGCGCTCGGCCAGGCGGAGGCAGACATGGCCAGGGCCACGACCAGCGACACGGCGATGACCGCAACCTCCAGACCGGCCAGCGCCTTGACGAATATGCCGACGTACAGCCGGCCGTGAGAAAGGCTGACGTAGCCGGCGGCCGTCAGGGTGACAGCGGTCGCCGAGATGAGCAGCGCGCCCGCGAACCCGCCCAGATCCTGTGCCTGGATGCGCAACGTCGGGCTGCCGCCGAGCACCCGGAGCGCGCGGCTGCGCGCCTTCATCGACAGCCAGAACAGCGCCAGCGCCGCGATGAGCGCGAACGCGGCCAGGACGGCTGCGGCGAAGCCGCCCTCCCGCATGGCGAACCAGAGACTGTTGGTAGGGGACGCGTCGGTTCGGGTCACCCGTACACCCGCGCTGCTCAGCCGACTCTGAAGCTCGCCGAGCCGGGCGCTGTCCCCGGTGACCAGATAGGAGCCGTCGGGCGACGAGTTGGCCAGCCGGTCCCGGCTGACAACTCTTCCCGTGCCGTCGCCGCTGAACCAACGAAACGTCGCGGGCAGGCTCCCATCGTTGAGAGCTACGAAAATCCGCTCGTCGCTGTCGCCAGCCAGGTCCGGTGCGATCCTCACCAGGCCGAGGTGCAAGTCGGCATCCATCTGCGCCAGTGCGCCGAACGCCTCCCGGTCGCCGAACTCCGATTCGCGAAAGTCCAGGCCCAGCCTGCTCTGCGCGCCGATGGCCTGGGGAAAGTCCCGGTCATGCAGATCAGTGACGATCGCCGCCACCAGAGCCAGCAGAGAGAACAGGGCCGCTGCGACCACCATTACCACGCGCCTGTACAACGACCCTCCCGGGCGATCTCTAGAGACTCGTGCGGGAGTGGTGCCGCCCGCCGCACTCCAAACAACCACGAGGAGCACACCGGGACATCGGGCCGTGGGCGGCATCCAGAGTTAGTTGTCAGCCCTGAGCCCGTCAGACTGTGGTCCGATGCGACCGCCGCTCAATGATCAACCGGTAGGCTTCACCGCATGACCGAGAGCGGGCGTCGCTCCCGTAAATCATGGCTGCTGTTGCCGGCCGGCGCGCTGCTCATCGTGATGCTGGCCGTCCTCGCGCTCGGGCTCACCTGGCCGTTCGTCACTGTCATGCTTCTCGGCTTCGCGGCGGTCTCCGTCTGGGCGATCGTCCGACTGCTGGTCGAGCGGGCCGAGCACGAGAGGGCGATGTCGCGGCGGGATGTCGCGGAGGCGGTGCTCACCGAGCGCCTGAACCTGGCCCGTGACCTGCACGACATTGTCTCCCACGGCCTCGGCATGATCACCATGCGGGCGGCGGCCGCCGCACACCTGCACGCCCGCAAGCCGGACGGTCAGGCGCTGCTGGCCGCCATCGAGGACGTGGAGGCCATCAGCCGGAAGGCGACGGTCGAACTGCGCCGGATGCTGGACGCACTGCGGGAGGCCGACGACCAGCCCGCCCGCCGCCCCACGGAGACCCTGGCGTCCCTGCCCGAGATCATCGAGGGTGCCCGCCGGGCCGGCCTGCACATAGAGTTGACCCAGGAAGAGCTCGGCGCGGTGTCTCCGGGCGTCCAGGTGGCGATCTGCCGGGTCGTCCGCGAAGGGCTGGCCAACAGCGCGCGTTACGCCGGCTCGACCACCGTCGACGTCCGGCTGGCGCGGACCGGGGCGGAGGTCAGCGTGACCATCGACGACGCCGGGCCGAACCGGGATTGGGCCGACCGACCCGGTGCCGGCCACGGCCTCATCGGGTTGCGGGAACGGGTGAGCAGCCTGGGTGGGACCCTGACGGCGGAGCCACGGGCCAAGGAGCCGGGACACCCTAATGGGTTCCGGCTCGAGGCCATCATCCCCGAAGAAGTAGCGTGACCGGACCCGATCGACCCGTGCGGGTCGTCCTCGTCGACGACGAACCCCTACTCCGGCAAAGCCTCGCCATGATCATCAACGCCGAGCCTGACTTCGCCGTGGTGGGCGAGGCCAGCGATGGTGTGGAGGCGGTTGCTACCGCCAGGGCCACCTCGCCCGACGTGGTGGTTATGGATGTCAGGATGCCGCGGCTCGACGGCATCGAGGCGACCCGGGGCATCTGCCGGCTCCCGGAGCTCGCGCACACCCGGGTGCTGGTCCTGAGCATGTTCGACCTCGACGAGTACGTGTTCCACGCGTTGCGTGCCGGGGCCAGTGGCTTCCTGCTGAAAGACAGCCGCCCCAACGATCTCCTCAACGCCATCAGGCGCACGCACAGCGGGGAATCTCTCTTCGCCCCGTCGATCCTGGCGCGCCTGGTCGAGCACTACGTCCACCGGCGGCATCCCGTCGGTGCCGGCTCCGCACGGTCCCGGCTCGATCAGCTGACCGCCCGGGAGGCCGAGGTGCTCGGCCTCGTCGGGCAGGGCCTGTCCAACGACGAGATTGCCGGGCACCTCACCATCGCCGTCAAGACCGTCAAGTCCCACATCTCACACCTGCTGAGCAAACTCGCGGCCCGAGACCGGGCGCAACTGGTGATCGCCGCGTACGATGCCGGCCTCGTGAATCCCGCGTCTCCCCCAGCACCTGACCAACGGCCATAACAGGCGGGAGCGTGCCACTTCCGTGGCGGGCTGTGCTCCGGTTTGCCCATAGCGGCAATCATGGACGGTGACCGTCCACGAGGGAGTGAAGATGCACCTGTCACGACGAGGTCTACTGAAGGCCGGGGCCGGCGGCGCACTGGCGGTCGCCGTACCGTTGGCCGGTACGCCGCACCGGGCCGAGGCGGCCGGACGCCTGCCCGAGGAGGCGCTGGCCGCCGGGCTGTCCGCCGTCACCGACGCCGGGATGGTGGGCGTGTTCGCGGAGGCGCGCGACGGCGGCTGCCGCTGGCGGGGCGCGAGCGGTCTGGCCGATGTGGACACCGGGCGGCCGATGCGGCACTTCTTCCAGCACCGGGTCGGCAGCATCACCAAGACGTTCGTGGCCACCACGCTGCTGCAACTCGTCGGCGAGGGCCGGCTGGCGTTGGACGCCCCGATCGGCCGTCACCTGCCGCAGTACGCCGTCGACGGGGTGACCGTCGAGATGCTGCTCAACCACACCAGCGGCATCGGTGACTACGACACCGTCCTGTTCACCTCCGGCGAGGACGTGGAACGTCACCGGTACACCACGTTCACCCCGGATCAGCTCGTCCGGCTCGGGTTGGCCGCACCACGGACCGGAACGCCGGGCGAACGGTTCGACTACTCGAACACCAACTACATCCTGGCCGGGCTGCTCATCGAGCGGCTGACCGGGCGGCCCGCCACCGAGGAGATCGACCGCCGGGTGATCCGCCCGCTTCGGCTGACCGACACGTACTTCCCCGGCCGCCGCACCCGGATCACCGGGCCGCACAGCGCCGCCTACCTGCCCTGGTACGACGGCAACCTGCGGGACTTCAACGTGACGAACATGTCGTGGGCGTGGACGGCCGGGGCGCTGATCTCCACGTCGGCCGACCTGAACCGCTTCTTCCGGGCGCTGCTCGGCGGCCGGCTGCTGCGCCGGGCCGAACTGGCCCGGATGCGCAGCACCGTGCCGCTGGTCCCCGAGCAGCCGGAGGCGGGCGGGTACGGCCTCGGCCTGTACTGGCTGGGGCTGCCCGGCGGGCCGTACTGGGGCCACGACGGCCTGGTCTTCGGCCACAGCACGATTTCGCTGCACAGCCCCGACGGCACCCGCCAGGTGACGCTAGGCAGCAACGTCACGCACTACGCCGCGCCAGGCGCCCCCGACCCGATCGCGGACGCCACCTTCGCCTTCCTGATCACGGCGCTCGGCGGTTCGTCGGCGCGCACGCCGGGCCCGGTCAGGGCACGTACCGTTTCCCCGCTCCCCGGCGGGCCGGCGCTGGTCCACCCGCTGCCGCCGGCAGCTGGGCGACAGACGGGCTGACCCGCGCCACCCCACCTGACCAGTTGTCCGGTTTCCGCCCAACAGCCGATCCGGTGGTGCCACGATGCGGGCAGGGCGGGCAGTCCGGCCGCCCCACCGGCGAAAGAGGGGTCACCGTGAGCGGCGTCGAGCCTGGCACGCCCTGCTGGGTCGACCTGGCCACCCCCGACCTGGCGGACGCGAAACGCTTCTACCGGCAGCTGTTCGGCTGGACCGAGCGGGTGTCCCGGCAGCCCCAGGCGGACGGCTACATCACCTTCCTGCTGGACGGCCGGGCGGTGGCGGGAGCCGGTCCATCGGCCGCGACCGAGATACCGGTCTGGTCGACGTACGTGGCCACCGACGACGCCGACCTGGCGGCCAGCCGGGTCCGGGCGGCCGGCGGGCAGGTGGTGGTCGCCCCCTTTGACGTGTTCGACCAGGGGCGGATGGGCGTGTTCGCCGATCCTGCCGGCGCCACGTTCAGTGTCTGGCAGCCGAGGGCGATGCGCGGCGCGGAGGTGTTCAACGTTCCCGGGTCACTCACCTGGAGCGAGCTGGTCACCCCGGACCCGGAGGGCGCCCACCGCTTCTACGAGCTGGTCTTCGGCTGGCATCTGGTGAACGGGCCGACGGGGCCGGTCAGCTACCCGGCCTGGCGGTGCGGGGCGCGGATCGTGGCCGGTGTGACGCCCCTGCGGGAGGGGCTGCCGGCACAGTTGTCCGCGTACTGGTCGGTGTTCTTCGCGGTGGCCGACGCCGACGCCGTCGCGACCCTCGCGGCGCAGCTGGGCGGCACCATCCTCGTCCCGCCCGGAGACTTCCCCCAGGGCCGGCTGGCGACCCTCCGCGACCCGAGCGGCGCTCTCTTCTCCATCCTCGCCCCCGCCACCTGACCCCACACCGGCCCCAGCGTCGTCAGCGGGCTCGGACGGGGACGACGAGGGGGCCGTGCTCGCCGGGAACGACCCGGACGCGCGCCCGATAGTGGGTGGCGAGCAGTTCCTCGGTCAGCACCTCGGTGGGCGGGCCGGCGGCGACCACCCGGCCGTCGGCGAGCAGCACCAGACGGTCGGCGTACTCCCCGGCGATGGAGAGGTCGTGCATGGTGGCGAGCACGGTCAGCTCGTGCTCCCGGCGCAGCTGGTCGACCAGCTCCAGCACCTCCTGCTGGTGGCCGATGTCCAGCGCGCTGGTCGGTTCGTCGAGCAGCAGCAGGCTGGCGCCCTGCGCCAGCGCCCGGGCCAGGAAGACCCGCTGCCGCTCCCCGCCGGAGAGGGTGGCCAGTTCCCGGCCGTGGAAGGCGGCCAGGTCCAGCCGGTCGAGCACCTCGTACACGACGGCCAGGTCGGCGGCGGACTCGCGGCCCAACGGCGGGATGTACGGGGTGCGACCGAGCAGCACGTAGTCGAGGACCGACATGCCGGCCGGCACCACCGGGGACTGGGCGACGGTGGCCACCACCCGGGCCCGCGCGCGGGGACGCATCGCCCGCAACGGCGTACCGGACAAGGAGACGGCGTGCCCGGCGGGGAGCAGGCCGCCGACGGCCCGCAACAGGGTCGACTTGCCGGCGCCGTTCGGGCCGATCACGGTGACCCACTCTCCGGTGGCGACGGTCAGGTCGACACCGGAGAGGATCGGCGCTCCGCCCAGGGTGACGTGCAGGTCGCGCACCTCGACTGCCGGGGCGCTGCCGGTGCCGGCCGGGGTCACGACAGCACTCGCCGGGCGGTGCGCAGCACCAGGACGAAGAACGGGCCGCCGAGCAGGGCGGTGACCACACCGATCGGGATCTCGGCGGGCGCGGCGGCGGTCCGGGCCACCACGTCGGTGAGTGCCAGGAACGCCCCGCCGAAGAGCATCGACAGCGGCAGGATCACCCGGTAGCTGGACCCGGCGAGCAGTCGTACGGTGTGCGGCACGATGATCCCGACGAAGCCGATCAGCCCGGAGGCGGAGACCGCGGCGGCGGTGCCCAGCGAGGCGGCGGCGATCAGCAGGTAGCGGGAGCGCTGCGGATGCAGCCCGAGGCTGGTGGCCTCGTCGTCGCCGACGGAGAGCACGTCCAGCTCCCGACGGTGCAGCAGCACCACGACGGCGGTCAACAGGAAGTACGGCAGCACGAGCAGGACGTCGTGCCAGCCGGCCGTGGCGAGCCGGCCCAGCAGCCAGGAGTAGACCTGCTGGATGCTGTCGGAATGCCGTTGCAGCAGGTAGGTCTGCCCGGCGGAGAAGAACGCCGAGACGGCTACCCCGGCCAGGATCAGGGTCGCCGGGGAGCGGCCCTTCCCGCCGGCCGCGCCGAGCAGGTACGTCAGCGTCACCGCGCCGAGCGCGCCGAGGAACGCGGCCAGCGGCACGGTCACCGGCAGCCCGGCCAGCGGGTCGGTCGTACCGCCGAGCGCGATGACGGCGGTGACCGCCAGCCCCGCCCCGGCCGCCACGCCGAGCAGGTACGGGTCGGCCAATGGGTTGCGGAACACCCCCTGGTACGCCCCGCCGGCCAGGGCGAGCAGCCCACCGACGAGCAGGCCGAGCACCACCCGGGGCAGCCGGAGTTGGGTGACGATGGCGATCTCGCCGGCGGTCAGCCCGCTGTCGAGGTGCACTCCGGGCAGCAGGTTGAGCAGTTCGGCCGCGACCCGGCCGGGCGGCATGCTGACCGGGCCGAGGGAGACGCCGGCGACCAGCGCGACCAGCACGGACAGCACGGCGGCGGCGAGCCACCGTTTGCGCAGCCCAGCCGGGCGTGCCGTACCGCCGCAGGTGGTCGCGGCGGGCGGGCGGACCGGTCGGGCCGCCGTGGGCCGCACCGTCACCGACGACGGACGGTCATGCGGGCACCTTGGCGACCGCGTCGACGATCGTGCGGAGCTGGTCGACCACGCGCGGACCCCAGCGCGACGCGATGTCGTCGTCGAGGGTCACCACCTGGTTGTTCTTGACCGCCTTGAGTCCGGCCCAGCCGCTGCGCGCCCTGACCGTGTCGGGGCTCTGCTGGCAGCACTTGGCGTCGGCCAGGAAGATGAGGTCGGGGTTCGCCTTGACGATCACTTCCTGGGAGAGCTGCGGGTAGCCGCCCGCCTTGCCGTCGGCGTCCGCGGCGTCGGCGATGTTCTCCAGCCCGGCGAGGGCGTAGATCGAGCCGATGAAGGTCTTGCTGGTCGCGGTGTACAGCTCCGGGCCCAGCTCGTGGTAGTAGGTGAGCTTCGTCGACCGCTGCGGCAGGTCCTTGGTGAGCTTGGCGATCTCGTCCTTCATCCGCCGGGTGACGTCGGCCGCCTCGGTCGGGTGCCCGGTCAGCGTGCCCAGGTCGGTGATCTGCCGGTAGCTGTCGTCCAGGGTGGCCGCCGCCGGGGTGAGCAGCACCGGGATCTTCAGCGCGGTGAGCTGGGCGACGATCTTGTTGGTGTCGTTGGCGAGGACCACCAGGTCGGGGCCCTTGGCCGCGATCGCCTCGGCGTTCGGCTGGAAGCCGGACAGCTCGCTCCTCGGTGCCTCCGCCGGGAAGTTGGATTGGTCGTCGACGGCGGTGACCTGCGGGCCGGCGCCGATGGCGAAGAGCATCTCGGTCGCGGTCGGCGAGAGCGAGACGATCTTCTCGGGCCGCTTCTCCAGCGTCAACCGGCCGACGGTGGCCGGGAAGGCGGCGCCCGTCGAGCTGCCGCCGGTGGCGGGGGTGTCGCTCGGGGCCTTCTCGGCGCAGGCGCCGAGGGTTAGCGCGGCCAGCGCGAGGGCGGCGGCGAAGAGCCGAGGGGTACGGCGGGACATGGTCCTCCTGTCGGTCGAGGTGGTGCTTCGCCGACCGGGACCGCTGCGCGTGCCCGTCCGCGAGGCGCCCTTCCTCGAGAGCGCGGGTCGCGACCGGCCCGCAGGCGACCTGGCTCGTCCCCGCCGTTGAGGCGGGGCATCACAGTTGCGGGACAGCGCCGGTTTCGCACCGGTTTCGCTGCGGGCTGATCGCTGCCACGGTAGCGCATGACCAGCGGAGATCGTTCCGACGGGAGGGTGCCGGTGGGGCCCCGAGGGGTGAAGGCCCCACCGGCGGACCGGGATCAGCAGTACTGGGCCTGCTTGCCGATCGCCCGGTACGGGCAGTCGGCGTACTCGGAGAGGAGCAGCACCGCGTCCTTGTTGCGGGCGGTCTCCCGGGGGATCACCTCGTCGGGCGGGTAGAAGCCGCCGCCGCTGCCGGACGATCCCGGGTACATCTCGAAGGTGTACGCCCAGATCTTGTGGACGCCCCACATCCAGTCGATGCTGGTGCCGTCGGCGACGTACAGGTCACTGGACTGTTCCGGGGTGTAGCCGTTGGTTGCCGCCATCTGCCGGCCGACGGCGGCGAAGGTGTTGTACTGGTCGGCGGTCATCCCGGTGGCGGTGTTCGCGGTGGTGTAGCCGTACGGCCAGAGCACCAGCTGCGAGTAGGTGTGGAAGTCGATGTTGGCCTTGATCTGCTGCACGCCGCCGACGACCCGGCTGTTGACGAAGTCCCGCAGCGCCCGCGACTCCGGCGCGGAGAAGGCCGACGGGCCCCGGTAGGTCAACGACGAGGTGGAACCGGACGAGCCGCCGCAGCAGCCCCACTGGTAGCTCCAGTTCCGGTTGAGGTCGGTGCCGACGTACGACGAGCCGCTGTTGGGCTGCCGGTTCTTCCGCCAGGAGCGGTACGACCCGGTGGCGATGTCGTACTCGCTGCCGTCGGGGTTGACCGTGGGCACGATCCAGATCTCGCGGGTGTTGACGGCGTTGGTGACCCGGGAGTCGGTGCCGTAGCTGTCGGTGAAGAGGTTGAGCAGGTAGATCGCCATCTCGACGGTCAGGTGTTCGCGGGCGTGCTGCTGGGCGTTGAACAGGATCTCCGGCTCGTTCTCGTCGGTGCCGACGTTGTCGGAGATCTTCACCGCCATCAGGTCGCGGCCCTCGTACGACCGACCGATGCTGATTTTGCGGGCGATCGTCGGGTGGTCGGCGACCACCTTGTTCACCACGGCGGTCAGCTCGGCGTAGTCGTGGTAGTTGGCGTCGGCGGGCGGGAAGGCGAGAGTGCCCGCCTCGCCGCGCTTGTGGGGGTCCACCGTGGTGTCGGGTACCAGCCGGAAGCCGAGCCGGGTGATCGCCGCCGCCTCGGCCCGGGTGGCCGAGATGTGCAGGATGCCGTGCTCGGAGTAGTCGATCGAGGCGCCGGTACGGGCGACGGCGTTGCGGTCGGCGAGTGTGCGCGGGCCGAGCACCCGGTACGCGGCGCCGGAATCGGATTCCGGCGCGGCGACCGGCCCGGGTCGCGCGGCGACCGGCCCGGTGGCGACGGTGACGAGGCCGAGTCCCACGGCGATGGCCAGCACCAGCTGGTGTCGGATGGGAGACGTGCGGAAGGCCATGGACAACCTCCTGGGGAACGGGGCGATCCCGTGTCCGCACACTCCACCAGAGTCACATGGTCATATCAACATCCGTCGCTACGATGCCCCATCCCAGCCCGATCCTCCCGCCGGCAGTTGTCTTCACCTCCGCCGGGGCGTGCGTAACTTTCCTTCAACGAGGTGTCGGTCAGGCGCGGGGCTGGTCGCCGGGTTCCTCGCCGGCCGGCTGGTCGTCGCCGGCCAGTGCGGCGCGCAGCCGCTCCTTCTCCGCGCGCCGGCGCTCGGCCGCGACGGCCAGATCCTCGGCCATCTCGTCCCGCCAACCGCGCAGCAGGAAGAACGAGGCCGCGGCGGAGAACACCAGCGCCAGCATCAGCTTCAGGAAGATGTTCACCTCGACCGGCCACAGGGCCAGCACGACCACGACGAACAGGCCGATCCGGCCCAGCGTGTACTTGACCGCCGCGCTCACGTTCCCACTCCGTTTCTCCGCGCACCGGACGCCCGGGGCGGTGGTTCAACCCGTCCGCCGGGCCAGCCAGTGCACGCCCTCAAACCAGAGCACCGCGTACAGCACGGTGAACGCCGCCGCCGCCAGGCCACCGGTGGCCAGCGGCGCGAAACCGGCGGCCAGCCCGGCCACCAGCAGCCCCCCGACCACCGCGAGCACGCCGGCAGCCAGCGCCGCCACCACCCGGGCCGCCCCGAACTCCCAGGCCCGGAAGTCGTCCCAGAACAGCCAGGCCGGCAGGATGACCGCCAGCCAACCGTTGGTACGGCCGAACTCACCGGCGCCGATCAGGGCGAACGCCCAGTCGAAGAGGACCAGTGCCAGCACACCGATCAGCCAACCGGCGAGACTGACCCCGAGCAGGTCACCCAGGGTGAGCACCCGCCCGTCGGCGTCCCGCCGGGGAAACCCGGCCCGCTGCTCGGTCATCGCGCCCGTCCGGTCATGATGCTGTGAGGATACGGGTGGGCTCAGGCCCAGACCTGCTGCGGCTCGGCCCGCCGCTCGGCCAGCGACGGGGCCGGATCGTACTCCCGGACCACCTCGTAGCGGGTGTTGCGCTCGACCGGCCGGAAGCCGGCGTCCCAGATCAGGTGCAGCAGGTCGTCGCGGTGCATGGTGTTCGGGGTCCCGTACGAGTCGGCGTCGTGGGTGATCTTGTATTCCACGACCGAGCCGTCCAGGTCGTCCACCCCGAAGTTCAGCGAGAGCTGCGCCACCGAGAGACCGTGCATCACCCAGAAACACTTCACGTGCGGCACGTTGTCGAACAGCAGCCGGGAGACCGCGAAGGTCTTCAGCGACTCCGCCGGCGAGGCCATCGTGGTCCGGGCCTGGATCCGGTTACGGATCTTGCCATCCGCCGAGTCGACGAAGTCGTGCTGGTAGCGCAGCGGAATGAAGACCTGGAACCCGCCGGTCTCGTCCTGGAGCTCGCGCAGCCGCAGCACGTGGTCGACCCGGTGCCGGGGCTCCTCGATGTGGCCGTAGAGCATCGTCGACGGCGTCTTCATCCCCTTCGAGTGGGCCAGCCGGTGGATACGCGACCAGTCCTCCCAGTGGCAGGCGTGGTCGACGATGTGCTGGCGGACCTCCCAGTCGAAGATCTCCGCTCCACCGCCGGTCAGCGACTCCAGGCCGGCGTCCATCAGCTCGTCGAGGATCTCGTCCGCGCTCAGCCCGGAGATCTTCTCGAACCACTGCACCTCGGTCGCGGTGAACGCCTTCAGGTTGACCTTCGGCAGCGCGGCCTTCAACTCCCGCAGAACCTTCGGGTAGTACCGCCAGGGCAGCGTCGGGTGCAGGCCGTTGACGATGTGCAGCTCGGTGAGCTGCTCGTCCTCCATCTCCTTGGCCTTGCGGACGGCCTCGTCGATGCGCATCGTGTACGCATCCTTCTCACCCGGCTTGCGCTGGAACGAGCAGTACGCGCAGGAGGCGGAGCAGACATTGGTCAGGTTCAGGTGCCGGTTGACGTTGAACATCACCCGGTCGCCGTTGAGTTCGGTGCGCCGATGGTGCGCCAGCCGCCCCAACCAGGCCAGGTCGTCGCTGTCGTAGAGGGCGACGCCGTCGGCACGGGTCAGCCGCTCCCCGGCGTACACCTTCGCTTCCAGCTCGCGCTTGAGTCCGGCGTCCATCGAAGCCACTTCCTTCCACCTGCGGTCCCGTCGAGCCTACGTCGCACCCGCGACCGTTCCGCAGGACGGGCACCGGCAGCGGCGACATTCACCGGACTCCCAGCGTCCCGTTACCTGCGCACGCATCGACATCGCTGCCGGGGTGCGGTAAGACAGGATGGGGGACGGAACTACTCACCGGTACCGTTCCGTCCCGCCGCGTCCATCCGTACGCGGCGACACCAGCCGGACGGGGAGCCACATGGTCGACAGCGGGCACGGGCGACGGCGGCGCGCGAAGCGGAGCCCGGTCGTCTCGCCGGTGCTGCGTCCCGCGCTCTGGTCCGCCCTGCTCGGCGCGGTCGCGGCAATGGCGCTGGCCACCCCCGCCTACGCCGATCCGCCGCTGCCCAACGCGGTCCCGGACACCGGCTCCCGCCCGGTCGTCACCGGCGGCCTGCAACTGCCCGGCTCGTCCACCACCCTTCCCGGCTACCCGGTCATCGGCCTGCCCGGCGGCAACACGCCGTCGGTCGGTGGCGCCTCGGCCGGCCCGCTGATCGCCCGGATCAACGAGCTGGAGGTGCAGCTCGGCCAGCTCGGTGACCAGCTACTCGAACTACGCCAGCAGCGCACCGACGCGCAGACGCAACTCACCGCCGCCGAGCGGGAGCTGGGGCTGGCCCGGGAGGCGCTGGCCCGGGCGCTGGAACAGGCCGACGAGGTCGCGGCCGAGGCGGTCAAGGCCGCCGCGGCGCTGCCGCCCGGCGAGATCGCCGCCGACCTGCACGGGCTGGACCGCCTCCAGCGGATCACCCGGGGCGAGCAGGCCGCGGGGACGACCACCGCCGCGGCCGGCGAACTGTCCCGGGCCCGCACCGCCGAGCAGGTCGCCGCCCAGGCGGTCACCGCCGCGAAGGACCGGGTCCGCCGCGCAGGCGAGCAGTTCACCGCGGTGGAGAAGGCGCTGCGGGACGCCGAACGCAAGCTGGTCAAGCTCCGGGCGGACAACCAGGCGCAGCTCATCGAGCTGGAGCGACAGCAGGAGGCCGCCGAGCAGAAGCTGGGCGAGGCGTACGTCGAGGGGCAGAGCAGCAACGGCCTGATCGCCAACCCGCAGGCGTTGGCCGCCGTCCGGTACGCGCTGGCCCAGCTCGGCGACCCCTACCTGTGGGCGGCCGAGGGGCCGAACCGGTTCGACTGCTCCGGCCTGATGTGGACCGCGTACCGGTCGGCCGGTTACTACGGGCTGCCCCGGGTCTCCCGCTACCAGTACTACGCCACCCGTTCCCGGACGGTGGACCGCAGCGCCCTGCTCCCCGGCGACCTGGTCTTCTTCGCCTCGGGGGCCAGCTGGACGACCGTCCACCACGTCGGGATGTACCTCGGCGGCGGCAAGATGGTGCACGCTCCCCGCAGCGGCGACGTGGTCAAGATCTCCACGGTTCCCTGGTCCCGCCTGTACGCGGCGACCCGGGTCGTCGGCGCGGTGCCCGCGCCGGCCACTCCGTCTCCGAAGCCGACCAAGCCGGCTCCGAAGCCGACCGGCTCCGGGTCGCCCAAGCCGACCCCGTCCCCCTCGACGTCGCCGAAGCCGTCGCCCAGCGTCACCCCGTCGCCGTCGGCTCCGAGCACCTCGCCGCCGCCGACCCCGTCCCCCTCGACCAGCCCGTCTGGATCCACCCCGACGCCGTCGTCCAGCTCGTCGCCGGCCGGCCAGCCGAGCCCGGAGACCAGCAAGGCCGAGCCGAGCACCTCCAGCCTCGCCCCGGAGACCAGCGCCTCGGCGTCGGCCTCGGCGAGCACCAGCGCCTCGGCGAACACCAACGGCTGACCTGCCGCGGCCACGCCGGCTCGCCGTCCGGTACGCACTACTGCTGTGCTGGCGGGGTGTCATGTGGCACGGTGGCACTCAGGCACACCTTTCTCCGACGCCACGGAGGTGGGTGCGAACGCGGCGCGGAGGGTGAGCATGGGCGAGCAGAAGGTTCCGGCGGAGACGGTCGGCTCGGCCGGACCGTCCGCAGTCGACTCCGTCGCCACGGCCGGCCCACCCGACACCCCGGCAGGCTCCGTAACCGACCGGCCGGTGACCGCCGGCACCGGCACGGGCGGTGCGGCCGTGCCGGCGCAGCGGGTCCTCGCCCCGCCGACGGCTGCCCGGGCCAGCGCCACCGTGCCGGGGGACAGCCGGATCCGCGCCGACGAGGCCGCCGGGGCGGCGCAGGCGATCGCCCGGGCCGGCGGTGCCGCCACCGTCTACCGCGCGACCCCGGTGAACCCGGAGCCGCCCGAACCGGCGCAGCCGCC